>NZ_JAODJG010000039.1:86588-236588 GCF_028156745.1 Streptococcus gwangjuensis | reverse complement strand
TGGATGCCTTGGCACTAGGAGCCGAAGAAGGACGTGACAAACGACGATATGCCTTGGGTAGCTGTAAGTAAGCGATGATCCAGGGATTTCCGAATGGGGGAACCCAACAGGTACTACCTGTTACCCGCATCTGTTAAGGATGTGAGGAGGAAGACGCAGTGAACTGAAACATCTAAGTAGCTGCAGGAAGAGAAAGCAAAAGCGATTGCCTTAGTAGCGGCGAGCGAAACGGCAGGAGGGCAAACCGAAGAGTTTACTCTTCGGGGTTGTAGGACTGCAATGTGGACTCAAAGATTATAGAAGAATGATTTGGGAAGATCAGCCAAAGAGAGTAATAGCCTCGTATTTAAAATAGTCTTTGTACCTAGCAGTATCCTGAGTACGGCGGGACACGTGAAATCCCGTCGGAATCTGGGAGGACCATCTCCCAACCCTAAATACTCCCTAGTGACCGATAGTGAACCAGTACCGTGAGGGAAAGGTGAAAAGCACCCCGGGAGGGGAGTGAAATAGAACCTGAAACCGTGTGCCTACAACAAGTTCGAGCCCGTTAATGGGTGAGAGCGTGCCTTTTGTAGAATGAACCGGCGAGTTACGTTATGATGCGAGGTTAAGTTGAAGAGACGGAGCCGTAGGGAAACCGAGTCTGAATAGGGCGCCTTAGTATCATGACGTAGACCCGAAACCATGTGACCTACCCATGAGCAGGTTGAAGGTGCGGTAAGACGCACTGGAGGACCGAACCAGGGCACGTTGAAAAGTGCTTGGATGACTTGTGGGTAGCGGAGAAATTCCAAACGAACTTGGAGATAGCTGGTTCTCTCCGAAATAGCTTTAGGGCTAGCGTCGACATTAAGATTCTTGGAGGTAGAGCACTGTTTGGGTGAGGGGTCCATCCCGGATTACCAATCTCAGATAAACTCCGAATGCCAATGAATTATGGTCGGCAGTCAGACTGCGAGTGCTAAGATCCGTAGTCGAAAGGGAAACAGCCCAGACCACCAGCTAAGGTCCCAAAATAATTGTTAAGTGGAAAAGGATGTGGGGTTGCACAGACAACTAGGATGTTAGCTTAGAAGCAGCTATTCATTCAAAGAGTGCGTAATAGCTCACTAGTCGAGTGACCCTGCGCCGAAAATGTACCGGGGCTAAAACAATTTACCGAAGCTGTGGATACCTTTATAGGTATGGTAGGAGAGCGTTCTATGTGTGATGAAGGTGTACCGTGAGGAGTGCTGGAACGCATAGAAGTGAGAATGCCGGTATGAGTAGCGAAAGACAGGTGAGAATCCTGTCCACCGTAAGACTAAGGTTTCCAGGGGAAGGCTCGTCCGCCCTGGGTTAGTCGGGACCTAAGGAGAGACCGAAAGGTGTATCCGATGGACAACAGGTTGATATTCCTGTACTAGAGTATGTAGTGATGGAGGGACGCAGTAGGCTAACTAAAGCAGACGATTGGAAGTGTCTGTCTAAGCAGTGAGGTGTGATATGAGTCAAATGCTTATATCTGTAACATTGAGCTGTGATGGGGAGCGAAGTTTAGTAGCGAAGTTAGTGACGTCACACTGCCAAGAAAAGCTTCTAGCGTTTAAACATACTCTACCCGTACCGCAAACCGACACAGGTAGTCGAGGCGAGTAGCCTCAGGTGAGCGAGAGAACTCTCGTTAAGGAACTCGGCAAAATGACCCCGTAACTTCGGGAGAAGGGGTGCTGACTTTACGTCAGCCGCAGTGAATAGGCCCAAGCAACTGTTTATCAAAAACACAGCTCTCTGCTAAATCGTAAGATGATGTATAGGGGGTGACGCCTGCCCGGTGCTGGAAGGTTAAGAGGAGTGCTTAGCGTAAGCGAAGGTATGAATTGAAGCCCCAGTAAACGGCGGCCGTAACTATAACGGTCCTAAGGTAGCGAAATTCCTTGTCGGGTAAGTTCCGACCCGCACGAAAGGCGTAATGATTTGGGCACTGTCTCAACGAGAGACTCGGTGAAATTTTAGTACCTGTGAAGATGCAGGTTACCCGCGACAGGACGGAAAGACCCCATGGAGCTTTACTGCAGTTTGATATTGAGTGTCTGTACCACATGTACAGGATAGGTAGGAGTCTAAGAGATCGGGACGCCAGTTTCGAAGGAGACGTTGTTGGGATACTACCCTTGTGTTATGGCCACTCTAACCCGGATAGGTGATCCCTATCGGAGACAGTGTCTGACGGGCAGTTTGACTGGGGCGGTCGCCTCCTAAAAGGTAACGGAGGCGCCCAAAGGTTCCCTCAGAATGGTTGGAAATCATTCGCAGAGTGTAAAGGTATAAGGGAGCTTGACTGCGAGAGCTACAACTCGAGCAGGGACGAAAGTCGGGCTTAGTGATCCGGTGGTTCCGTATGGAAGGGCCATCGCTCAACGGATAAAAGCTACCCTGGGGATAACAGGCTTATCTCCCCCAAGAGTTCACATCGACGGGGAGGTTTGGCACCTCGATGTCGGCTCGTCGCATCCTGGGGCTGTAGTCGGTCCCAAGGGTTGGGCTGTTCGCCCATTAAAGCGGCACGCGAGCTGGGTTCAGAACGTCGTGAGACAGTTCGGTCCCTATCCGTCGCGGGCGTAGGAAATTTGAGAGGATCTGCTCCTAGTACGAGAGGACCAGAGTGGACTTACCGCTGGTGTACCAGTTGTCTTGCCAAAGGCATCGCTGGGTAGCTATGTAGGGAAGGGATAAACGCTGAAAGCATCTAAGTGTGAAACCCACCTCAAGATGAGATTTCCCATGATTTTATATCAGTAAGAGCCCTGAGAGATGATCAGGTAGATAGGTTAGAAGTGGAAGTGTGGCGACACATGTAGCGGACTAATACTAATAGCTCGAGGACTTATCCAAAGTAACTGAGAATATGAAAGCGAACGGTTTTCTTGGTTTGAATAGATATTCAATTTTGAGTAGGTATTACTCAGAGTTAAGTGACGATAGCCTAGGAGATACACCTGTACCCATGCCGAACACAGAAGTTAAGCCCTAGAACGCCGGAAGTAGTTGGGGGTTGCCCCCTGTGAGATATGGAAGTCGCTTAGCTTTAATCCGCCATAGCTCAGTTGGTAGTAGCGCATGACTGTTAA
Source organism: Streptococcus gwangjuensis (assembly GCF_028156745.1). Taxonomy (GTDB): domain Bacteria; phylum Bacillota; class Bacilli; order Lactobacillales; family Streptococcaceae; genus Streptococcus; species Streptococcus gwangjuense_A. The sequence goes on along the minus strand of NZ_JAODJG010000039.1, from coordinate 233,475 downwards.
TCATGATGTCGTAGGTTCGAGTCCTACTGGCGGAGTAGTTAAGTAAGGGAGGTATAGGCCTCCTTTTTATTATGTAATTTTCACCCTACCTCGCTCCGTTAGGTGTGAGATAGATAGTTTTTTCAACTGTAGTGGGTTGAAGAAAAGATAATATCTAGAAAGGACAAATTTTGTCCTTTCTTTTTTGATGTTTATAGAGATGAAAATCCATTTTTTTCAAGTTTTCAAAGTTCCGAAAACTAAAGGCATTTCGTTTGATAAGTTTGAAGAGATTATTCATCGCTTCTAATTTGGCGTTGGAATAGGGTAATTGAAGAGCGTTGACGATTTTATATTTGTCCTTGAGAAAGATTTAAAAAATCAGTCTGAAAAGTTTGATACTGTACTGACCCCAAAAAGTTAGACAATTAATTTATCCGAAGGATTTAGTTCTATATTGCACAGGACTGAGTCCTTTTAGTTTTACCTTAATTCGTTTGTTGTTGTAGTAATCAATATAGTCTACAATGGCTTGTTCCAATTGCTTAAGCGACTGAAACGACTTCTCATAACCGTAAAACATCTCCGATTTCAGAATGCCAAAGAAAGATTCCATCATACCGTTGTCTGTACTGTTACCTTTACGTGAGATGGATGCTTGAATTCCCTTACTCTCTAGGAACCGATGATAAGAATCATGTTGGTATTGCCAGCCTTTGTGACTATGGAGAATCGTATTCTCATAGTGTTTCTCTGTGAAGACCTGTTCCAGCATCGTTTTTACTTGTTCTAAATTAGGCGAAGTAGAGAGATTATAATCAATAATTTCGCTGTTAAAGCCATCTAAAACAGGCGATAAATAGAGTTTCTGTGTGCTATTTGGAATGGCAAACTCTGTCACATCCGTATAACACTTTTCTATTGGTCTCGATGCTTCAAACTGGCGTTGAATGAGATTCTCTGCTTTCTTGCCAATCTCTCCTTGGTAGGAAGAATACTTTCGTCTCCGATGAATTCGAGCTATTAAACCAAGGAGCTTCATCAGACGTTGAACTTTCTTATGATTCACTACAAAACCACGATTTCTTAGTTTAAGAGTAACTCTCCGATAGCCATAATTTCTTTTATGGTCATTATAAATGGCCTGAATTTCAGTTTTAAGCTCTTTATCTTTGTCAAGCCCATCTAGTTCCTTCAATTGATAGTAGTAAGTTGAGCGAGGTAAACAAGCCGCTTCAAGAAGTAAATCTAGTTGAAATCCTCCTGAAGCCATTTCTCTAATTGTCTCTGCCTTTCTCGCTGTATGGCTTCGTCCCTGTCTTCCAGCTCTTTTAACTTTTTTAAGTAAGCCACCTCGGTACGTAAGAGTTCATTCTCCTCTTGGAGTCGCTCTAGTTCTGTCATTTCTTCCCAAGTTTTCTTACATTTACGTCCCATTTTAGGTACTCTCCCTCTTGTTTTCTCAACAATAGTATACCCGTTTTCCTTGTATTGTGCCAGCCAGTTAAGAAGTATCGTACGACTTGGGAGATCTTATTCAAGAGAAACTCTATCTTTGGTCCAGCCTTCATGTATGACTTTATCAATCATTTCTTGTTTTAAATCAGGAGAATAGTAACGATTTTTTCCTTTTTTGACGAATTCAATTCCGTAACGATCAATCAATTTAATCATGTACCTAAGATTAGAATTGTTTATCCCAAATTTATTTGAAAGTTTCTCTATGCTATATCCTTGTTTTCTAGGTTTATAGATCTGGACTTTATCATCATAAGTTAATTTCATAAAAAAAACACCCCAAAAGTTAGATTTTTTCTGTCTAACTTTTGGGGTGCAGTTCAGTTCAATACTATGCGTTTTTCTTTTTTAAGATTTTACTTCAGTCGCTTTTTTAGGTAGTCAATTTATTCCTATTCTGTCAATTTTTCCTATTTGTTATCTTGTTGAGGTTGGTATTTTAACAATTCAGGAATTGATAGTGAATGTGTAAAATTTTTTGTTAGAATAAGGTCATAAAAAGAAAAGGAGTATATATTTATGCTACAAAGTATTTATGATCAGATGACTGATTTCTATGACAGTATCGAAGAAGAGTATGCTACTTTCTTTGGTGATAGTTGGGACTGGGAACATTTTCATTTTAAATTTTTGATTTATTATCTTTTCCGATATAGCATTGGGAATCATCGGGATTTTATCGTTTACCATTATCGTGTTGCTTATCGTTTGTATCTTGAAAAGATGATAATGAAACAAGGTTTTATTTCTTGTTGAGATAATTTGGCTAAATTTCCGAACTAATTTACTCTTTTATGGAAATATAATAGCAAATAGCTAGTAATTTTTCTAAATCTTTTTTTAATAGTTGGAAATAGCAAATCTTTCTATTGTTTCTTCTTGATAAAAAGACGATTTTTTCTTATAATAAATTGTAAGATATAATTGCAGGTGAGAGTCCTGCCATGTATGTGAGAAAGGAAGAGCCTGAGGGCTCAGACAAGATTATGACTTCAGTTGTTGTTGTAGGTACCCAATGGGGTGATGAAGGTAAAGGGAAGATTACAGACTTCCTTTCAGCGAATGCAGAAGTGATTGCACGTTACCAAGGTGGTGATAATGCAGGTCACACGATTGTGATTGATGGTAAGAAATTTAAGTTGCACTTGATTCCATCTGGAATTTTCTTTCCTGAAAAAATCTCTGTTATTGGGAATGGTATGGTTGTAAATCCTAAATCTCTTGTAAAAGAGTTGAGCTATCTTCATGAGGAGGGTGTGACAACTGATAACTTGCGTATTTCTGATCGCGCGCATGTTATTTTGCCTTATCATATCGAGTTAGACCGTTTGCAAGAAGAAGCTAAGGGCGACAATAAGATTGGTACTACAATTAAGGGAATTGGTCCAGCTTATATGGACAAGGCTGCTCGTGTGGGAATTCGTATTGCCGATCTTTTGGATAAAGATATTTTCCGTGAGCGTTTAGAACGTAACCTTGCTGAAAAGAATCGTCTATTTGAAAAATTGTATGACAGTAAAGCGATTGCCTTCGATGATATTTTTGAAGAATATTACGAATATGGTCAACAAATCAAGAAATATGTGACAGACACATCTGTAATCTTGAACGATGCGCTTGATAACGGTAAACGCGTCCTTTTTGAAGGTGCCCAAGGTGTTATGCTAGATATCGACCAAGGTACGTATCCATTTGTTACGTCATCAAACCCTGTAGCTGGTGGTGTTACGATTGGTTCAGGTGTCGGGCCAAGCAAGATTGACAAGGTTGTAGGTGTATGTAAAGCTTATACGAGTCGTGTAGGAGATGGTCCTTTCCCAACTGAGTTGTTTGATGAAGTAGGAGAACGTATCCGTGAAGTAGGTCATGAATATGGTACAACAACTGGTCGTCCACGTCGTGTGGGTTGGTTTGATTCAGTTGTAATGCGTCATAGTCGTCGTGTTTCTGGTATCACTAACCTTTCATTGAACTCTATCGATGTTTTGAGTGGTTTAGATACAGTGAAGATTTGTGTGGCCTATGATCTTGATGGTCAACGTATTGACTACTATCCGGCTAGTCTTGAGCAATTGAAACGTTGCAAGCCTATCTATGAAGAGTTGCCAGGTTGGTCAGAAGATATTACCGGAGTTCGTAATTTGGAAGATCTTCCTGAGAATGCGCGTAACTATGTTCGTCGTGTGAGTGAATTGGTTGGCGTTCGTATTTCTACTTTCTCAGTAGGTCCTGGTCGTGAACAAACAAATATTTTAGAAAGTGTTTGGTCCTAAGAGATTTTTAAGATTTGTTTAAGATAGGTAGGGTATACTATAGACAGTTACAAGAAGACCTCCTAACTTGTTGTAACAAATATCCTAAACTTTTCTTTTTCATAATAATCTCCCTATAAAGTCACCGCATTCGGTGGCTTTTTTTGTCTTGGGATTCATGATATAATAATAAAATCGATAAGTAGTAAAAGGGAAATTGATGAATTATACAGTTGAAGAAAAAGAAGTCTTTATGCGGGAGGCTTTGAGAGAGGCTGAGATTGCTCTTGAACACGATGAAATTCCAATTGGTTGTGTGATTGTCAAGGACGGAGAAATCATTGGTCGTGGGCATAATGCGCGTGAGGAGTTGCAACGAGCAGTTATGCATGCGGAAATTATGGCTATAGAGAATGCGAATCTGAGCGAGGAGAGCTGGCGCTTGCTGGATTGCACGCTTTTTGTGACCATTGAGCCTTGTGTCATGTGTAGTGGGGCGATTGGACTTGCCCGTATTCCAAACGTGGTCTATGGGGCTAAAAATCAGAAATTTGGCGCTGCTGGGAGTTTGTACGATATTTTGACAGATGAGCGTCTCAACCATCGTGTGGAGGTTGAAACGGGAATTTTGGAAGATGAATGCGCAGCTATTATGCAGGATTTTTTTAGAAATAGACGGAAAAAATAATTTTGCTTTTAAAATGAATAGGAATGTGATATAATAAATAGTGGAGCAACAGTTCTGCGTGAAGCGGGTCAGGGGAGGAATCCAGCAGCCCTAAGCGATTTGAATTGTGTGCTCTTTTTTTCGTGCTTTTTCCGAATAAATAAGATAGAATAATCTAGAATAAATGATAATAGAAAAGAGAAGATGATGAAAATTCGTGGTTTTGAATTGGTTTCTAGTTTTACAGATGAAAATTTATTGCCCAAGCGTGAGACAGCGCATGCGGCTGGTTACGATTTAAAGGTTGCTGTGCGCACAGCTATCGCTCCAGGAGAGATTGTCTTGGTTCCGACAGGGGTTAAGGCTTATATGCAGCCGACTGAGGTGCTCTACCTCTATGATCGTTCTTCAAATCCTCGTAAGAAGGGCTTGGTTTTAATTAATTCAGTTGGGGTTATTGATGGGGATTATTATGGAAATCCTGGGAATGAAGGACATATTTTTGCGCAGATGAAGAATATAACAGACCAAGAGGTTGTTCTTGAAGTTGGGGAACGTGTGGTTCAAGCTATCTTTGCTCCTTTCTTGATTGCAGATGGAGATGCGGCAGACGGCGTGCGGACTGGTGGATTTGGATCGACTGGGCACTAGAATGAAGATTATCTTTGTACGTCATGGGGAGCCAGATTATAGTATGCTTGATAAACTTGAAAATCCGCAACTCTATAGCGGTTTTGGTCGTGATTTAGCACCATTGACAGGAAAAGGTCGCAGTCTGGCAAAAGAAGTTGCTAAAACTGCATGTTTTGGAAAGGCAGAGATTATTATTTCATCGTCTGTGACGAGGGCTTTAGAAACAGCCCATTATATAGCGGTTGAAACAGGATTGGACTTATTTGTGGAGCCGTTTTTTCATGAGTGGCGTCCAGACTTAAATGGTACTAACTCTGATTTAACTAGTGTATTGGTAGCTCATGAATATTATCTAAAACATCAAGGAGGTTTACCTGAAGATTCTCCTTGCCGCTATGAAACTGCTCTGGAGATGCGTCATCGTTTTTTAAGAACTTTGGAAAAATATAAAAATTATAAAACTATTATCATTGTAACTCACGGAATGCTTATGCGCCAGTTTGTGCCAAATGAGAAGATTGATTTTTGTCAAGTGATTGAGTGTGAGTTAGAGATATAGAAAGAGGTTTATCATCGCAAAGAAAAAAGCGACATTTGTATGTCAAAATTGTGGGTATAATTCCCCTAAATATCTGGGACGATGCCCCAACTGTGGGTCTTGGTCTTCTTTTGTAGAAGAGGTTGAGGTTGCCGAGGTAAAGAATGCGCGTGTGTCCTTGACAGGTGAGAAAACTAAACCCATGAAACTGGCTGAGGTGACTTCTATCAACGTTAATCGAACCAAGACAGAGATGGAGGAATTCAACCGTGTACTTGGAGGCGGAGTGGTACCAGGAAGTCTCGTCCTCATCGGTGGGGATCCTGGAATCGGGAAATCGACCCTTCTCCTACAAGTTTCAACCCAGTTGTCTCAAGTGGGGACTGTTCTATACGTTAGTGGAGAGGAGTCTGCCCAGCAAATCAAGTTACGTGCAGAGCGCTTGGGAGACATTGATAGTGAGTTTTATCTTTATGCAGAGACCAATATGCAGAGCGTACGAGCAGAAGTGGAACGTATCCAGCCTGATTTTCTCATCATCGACTCTATCCAGACAATTATGTCTCCTGAGATTTCAGGGGTGCAGGGGTCTGTTTCTCAGGTGCGTGAGGTGACTGCTGAGCTCATGCAGCTGGCTAAGACTAATAATATTGCCATCTTTATAGTAGGTCATGTGACCAAGGAAGGAACCTTGGCTGGTCCTCGTATGCTAGAGCATATGGTGGATACGGTGCTTTATTTTGAAGGGGAGCGTCACCATACCTTTCGTATTTTGAGAGCGGTCAAAAACCGTTTTGGTTCTACTAATGAGATTGGGATTTTTGAGATGCAGTCGGGTGGCTTGGTTGAGGTCCTCAATCCGAGTCAAGTTTTCCTAGAAGAGCGTTTGGATGGAGCAACTGGTTCATCAATCGTTGTGACCATGGAAGGGACGCGTCCGATTTTGGCGGAGGTTCAGGCTTTGGTCACACCGACTATGTTTGGAAATGCCAAGCGTACGACGACAGGGCTAGATTTCAATCGTGCGAGTTTGATTATGGCTGTTTTGGAAAAACGGGCCGGTCTTCTCTTGCAAAATCAAGATGCTTATCTTAAATCTGCTGGCGGTGTCAAATTGGATGAACCTGCCATTGACTTGGCGGTTGCAGTTGCCATTGCTTCTAGTTACAAAGACAAGCCAACCAACCCTCAGGAATGTTTTGTAGGCGAGCTGGGTTTGACAGGGGAGATTCGGCGCGTGAATCGTATCGAGCAACGTATTAATGAAGCTGCTAAACTGGGCTTTACTAAGATTTATGTACCTAAGAATTCTCTGACAGGAATCACTCCGCCTAAGGAAATTCAGGTCATTGGTGTGACAACGATTCAGGAAGTTTTGAAAAAGGTTTTTGCTTAATCTGTGACAAATCCTCTTAAAAATGATAAGATAGGAGAAATATTTGACTATCAAATTTTCAAGGAGGGAATCGTGTCGTATTTTGAACAGTTTATGCAAGCCAATCAGGCTTATGTTGCCCTACATGGGCAGTTAAATCTGCCACTTAAACCCAAAACTAGAGTAGCCATTGTAACCTGTATGGACTCACGTTTGCACGTTGCGCAAGCTCTAGGTTTGGCACTTGGGGATGCTCATATCTTGCGGAATGCAGGTGGTCGAGTGACTGAGGACATGATTCGTTCGCTAGTTATTTCCCAGCAACAGATGGGGACAAGAGAGATTGTGGTGCTGCACCATACAGACTGTGGTGCTCAGACCTTTGAAAATGGACCTTTTCAGGAGTATTTAAAAGAGGAACTAGGTGTCGATGTGTCAGATCAGGACTTTTTGCCCTTCCAAGATATAGAGGAGAGTGTACGTGAGGACATGCAACTCCTTATCGATTCGCCCCTAATACCAGACGATGTCATTATCTCTGGTGCTATTTACGATGTGGATACAGGAAGTATGACAGTCGTAGAATTGTAAAAAATTCATTTAGAAAGAAAGTGTATGAAGAAAAACAGTATTTTATTTACTTTTATTTTATTGCTATGTATTGGTTTACAGTATGAGACAATCTACTATACGGATGGTTCGATGTCAGGTGCGGAATATGGACTGATGGGAGTTTCTATCTTTCTAGCTCTCTTTTACATGATTCCGGCTCTTTATTTCCTTTTCCGTATTGGGAAAAAATGGGAATTACCAAAGAACGCCTTGATCTTGTCTTTATTGGGTGGGATGTTCCTTTCAGGCTGGCTTTCTAGCTTTGCTAATACCTACATCCATGATTTACTGGGGGTTCTTTTCCCAGATAGTGCATTTTTAAATGCCTTTGAAAGTGCTATTGTGGCTCCTTTGGTAGAAGAACCCTTGAAATTATTGCCACTGGTTTTTGTTTTAGCTTTGATTCCTGTGCGAAAATTAAAATCTTTGTTTTTACTAGGGATTGCTTCTGGTTTGGGATTCCAAATGATTGAGGACATTGGCTACATTCGTACGGATTTGCCAGAGGGATTTGACTTTACTATTTCAAGGATTTTAGAGCGTATCATCTCAGGAATTGCCTCTCACTGGACTTTTTCAGGTCTGGCTGTAGTAGGTGTGTACTTGCTTTACAGAGCCTATAAAGGGCAGAAGGATGGCAAGAAACAGGGGCTTCTTTTCTTAGGTTTAGCCTTGGGAACTCACTTCTTGTTTAACTCCCCTTTTGTTGAGTTGGAGACAGAGTTGCCTTTAGCGATTCCATTGGTTACGGCTATTACTCTTTATGGTTTTTATCAGGCTTATCGCTTTGTTGAGAAGCACAATGAGTTGATGAACTAGAATATTTTTCAAAAGAATGATGCAAGGGTACAAATATGGTGCCCTTCTTTTATTTTTGATTGAAAAATAGTGCAAAAAACGCTACAATGGTAGATGGAAAAATCTTGTGAAAAGCACAAGCGATACATATATACCGGAGGAAATCATGTCTTTTTCTGATTTAAAGCTGTTTGCCCTTTCTTCTAATAAAGAATTGGCAGAACGTGTGGCGCAGGAGATTGGGATAGAGTTGGGGAAATCAAGTGTTCGCCAATTTTCAGATGGAGAGATTCAGGTCAACATTGAAGAATCAATCCGTGGGAAACACGTCTTTATCCTACAATCAACTAGTTCACCTGTAAATGACAATCTGCTTGAAATTTTGATTATGGTAGATGCTTTGAAGCGTGCGAGTGCAGAATCTGTCAATGTTGTCATGCCTTACTATGGGTATGCACGTCAGGATAGAAAGGCTAGAGCGCGTGAGCCCATCACTTCAAAACTTGTCGCAAATATGCTTGAAGTAGCTGGAGTGGATCGTTTATTGACCATCGACTTGCATGCTGCGCAGATTCAAGGATTCTTTGATATTCCTGTGGATCACTTGATGGGAGCTCCTCTGATTGCGGATTATTTTGAGCGTCGTGGCATGGTTGGTTCTGACTATGTGGTTGTCAGCCCAGACCATGGAGGGGTGACTCGTGCCCGTAAGTTAGCAGAATTTTTGAAAACATCTATCGCTATCATTGATAAACGTCGTAGCGTTGATAAGATGAATACTAGTGAAGTCATGAACATCATCGGTAAGGTCGAAGGCAAGACTTGTATCTTGATTGATGATATGATTGATACGGCTGGAACGATTTGTCACGCGGCAGATGCCCTTGCAGAAGCTGGTGCCGTTGAAGTCTATGCGAGCTGTACGCACCCAGTTCTTTCTGGTCCTGCTATGGACAATATCCAAAAATCAGCTATTAAGAAATTGGTTGTTTTGGATACCATCTATCTGCCAGAAGAACGTTTGATCGATAAGATTGAGCAGATCTCAATCGCTCATCTCCTAGGGGATGCTATCGTACGTATCCATGAAAAACGCCCACTTTCTCCACTTTTTGGTATTGAGAAAAAGATTTAAGTTTTCATTTAGAATAAAACATACTCCTAGCAGAAGTGAACTGCTGGGAGCTTTTTTGTAGCCAAAATCTGCAAGCCTTTTCAAAATGTGCTATACTGATGAAAAAGGAGGATTTCTATGAGTCAAGAATTTATCAATCCAAGTGATGGCGTGATTCGTCAGTATCTAGCAACGAGTAAAACTCTTGCTGTGGTGGGCCTGTCAGACCGTGAGGAAACGACTAGCAATCGAGTGACTAAGGAAATGCAGTCTCGGGGTTATAAAATTATCCCAGTCAATCCCAAGGCAGCAGGTGGTGAAATCTTGGGTGAAAAGGTTTATGCTAGCCTAGCTGAGATTCCTTTTCCTGTAGATATTGTCAATGTTTACCGTCGCAGTGAGTTTCTGCCAGATGTGGCGCGTGATTTTCTCAAGGCTGATGCCAAAATTTTTTGGGCGCAGCTGGGACTTGAAAGTCTAGAAGCGGAAGAAATCTTGCGTGCTGGTGGATGTGATGACATCGTGATGAATCGCTGTATCAAGAGAGAACATACACGCTTGATTGAGGAAGCATAAGAAAAAGGTAGCTGGTGGGCTACCTTTTGTTTTATACTCAATGAAAATCAAAGAGAAACTAGGAAACTAGCCGCAGGTTGCTCAAAAAACTGTTTTGAGGTTGTGAATAAGACTGACGAAGTCAGTTACCTATACCTATGATATCTACGGCAAGGCGACGTTGACCTGTTTTAAGAGATTTTCGAAGAGTATTAGAAAATGCCGATAAGGGTCTGCATCCCAAGGCTGGTGAGGATGATGGCAATCCAGCAGATGGCTCCGAGAACAATGGATTTTCCGCTGGATTTAACCATAGCTACTAGATTGGTTTTGAGACCGATAGCACTCATAGCCATGATAATGAGGAATTTGGAGAGTTGTTTGAGAGGGGTAAAGAAACTACTGGACACACCGAGAGAGGTCAGTAGGGTTGTTAGGAGCGATGCAAGGATAAAGTAAAGGATAAAAAGTGGGAAGACTTTTTTCAGTTGTAAGCCTTGCTTATTTTTTTGCTCGCGACTTTGCCAGTAGGAGAGAAAGAGGGTGATGGGGATGATAGCCAGGGTTCGTGTGAGTTTGACAATGGTTGCAGACTCAAGGGTATTGGTCTGGTAGAGACTGTCCCAGGCGCTGGCTGTGGCTGTTACAGAGGAAGTGTCATTGACAGCTGTTCCTGCAAAGAGGGCAAAGCCGTCATTAGACAAGTGAAGCCAAGTACCTAGGGTTGGAAAGATAAGCGCAGCCAAGACATTGAAGAAAAAGATAACGGAAATGGCTTGGGCCACTTCCTTTTCCTTGGCATGGATAACGGGCGCTGTTGCTGCAATAGCAGAGCCACCACAGATAGAAGAACCTACACCAATCAAGGTAGCCAGTTTTGTGTCCAGAGCAAAGAAGCGCTGGAAGAAGTAGGCAATAATCAGAGCTATTGAGATAGTGGACAGGATGACAGGGAGTGAAGATTGGCCAACTGCGAAGACCTGCGAGATATTGAGACCAAAACCAAGCAAGACAACGGCATATTGGAGCAATTTTTTAGAACTAAAGGTCAACCCAGCATCCAGTTGTTTATAGGACGAGAGAAAGGGATGTAGGAGCATGCCTATGAAAATGGCAAAAACGGGCGCGCCAATAACAGGGAAGAATCCTCCTAAGTACCAAGATACGATAGAAATGAGAAGGCAGGCCAAGATACCTGCTCCATTTTTTGATAGAAATGACATAAAAACCTCCAAATAAAATCTCTTATCATTATAGACCTATAAACAGGAAAAGTAAAGTAGACAGTGGAAAAGCTATTCTATAATGTATTTTTGCGGTCGGGGGGCTTTTGTAGTATAATAGAGATACGTTTTGAAAGTAGGAGGTATCTATGGACTTAACTAAGCGCTTTAATAAACAGTTAGATAAGATTCAAGTTTCGTTGATTCGTCAGTTTGACCAGGCTATTTCGGAGATTCCTGGGGTCTTGCGTTTGACCTTGGGGGAACCTGATTTTACAACGCCAGATCATGTCAAGGAGGCAGCCAAGCGAGCGATTGACCAAAACCAATCCTACTATACAGGGATGAGTGGTCTGTTGACTTTACGTCAGGCGGCCAGTGACTTTGTTAAGGAAAAGTACCAACTGGACTATGCTCCTGAAAATGAAATCTTAGTCACCATTGGGGCGACAGAGGCTTTATCTGCTACTTTGACAGCTATTTTGGAAGAGGGAGACAAGGTGCTCTTGCCAGCTCCTGCTTATCCAGGCTATGAGCCGATTGTCAATCTAGTTGGGGCAGAGATTGTCGAGATTGACACAACTGAAAATGGTTTTGTCTTGACTCCTGAGATGTTAGAGAAGGCCATTTTGGAGCAGGGTGACAAGCTCAAGGCGGTTATTCTCAACTATCCAGCAAATCCGACAGGAATTACCTACAGTCGGGAGCAGTTGGAAGCTTTAGCAGCTGTTTTACGCAAGTACGAGATTTTCGTTGTCTGTGATGAGGTTTACTCAGAATTGACCTACACAGGGGAAGCCCATGTGTCTCTGGGAACTATGTTGAGAGACCAGGCTATTATTATCAATGGTTTGTCTAAATCGCATGCTATGACAGGATGGCGTTTGGGTCTGATTTTTGCTCCTGCAGCCTTCACAGCCCAGTTAATCAAGAGTCACCAGTACTTGGTGACTGCCGCAAATACCATGGCGCAACACGCTGCGGTGGAGGCCTTGACGGCTGGTAAAAATGATGCGGAGCCTATGAAGAAGGAATACATCCAGCGTCGAGATTACATTATCGAAAAAATGACTGCTCTTGGTTTTGAGATTATCAAACCAGACGGTGCCTTCTATATCTTTGCTAAGATTCCAGCGGGTTACAATCAAGATTCCTTTGCTTTTCTGAAGGATTTTGCACAGAAGAAGGCCGTTGCCTTTATCCCTGGTGCCGCCTTTGGGCGTTACGGGGAAGGCTATGTTCGCCTATCTTATGCAGCCAGCATGGAGACGATCAAAGAAGCCATGAAACGGCTTGAGGAGTATATGAGAGAAGCATGATTCAGTTTATCACGAGTCAAGGCTTGGTGCTCTACAATCGTAACTTTCGTGAGGATGACAAGCTAGTCAAGATTTTTACAGAGCAGGCTGGTAAGCGGATGTTTTTCGTCAAACACGCTGGTCAGTCTAAGTTGGCGCCGGTTATTCAGCCCTTGGTGCTGGCTCGCTTTCTCTTGCGAATCAATGATGACGGGCTTAGCTACATTGAGGACTATCATGAGGTCATGACCTTTCCAAAGATTAATAGCGACCTCTTTGTCATGGCCTATGCGACCTACGTGGCGGCTCTTACAGATGCTAGTTTGCAGGACAATCAGCAGGATGCTCCCTTGTTTGCTTTTTTGCAAAAAACTTTGGAGTTGATGGAAGAGGGATTGGATTATCAAGTTTTGACCAATATTTTTGAAATTCAAATCTTGACTCGATTTGGGATTAGTCTCAATTTTAATGAGTGTGTTTTTTGTCATCGGATCGGTCAGGCTTTTGACTTTTCTTTCAAATATGGAGCCTGCCTCTGTCCAGAGCATTATCATGAAGATGAGAGACGTTGCCATCTCAATCCTAATATCCCTTATTTGCTCAATCAGTTTCAAGCCATTGATTTTGAGACCTTGGAGACCATTTCGCTCAAGCCTGAAATCAAGCAAGAGCTACGCAAATTTATGGATCAACTCTACGAAGAGTACGTTGGGATTCACCTAAAATCAAAGAAATTTATTGATTCCCTATCCGACTGGGGACAATTACTAAAAGAGGAAAAGAAATGAAAAAAATCGCAGTAGATGCCATGGGGGGCGATTACGCACCTCAGGCCATCGTTGAGGGTGTCAATCAAGCCCTAGCTGACTTTTCAGATATCGAGATTCAACTTTACGGAGATGAAGCTAAAATCAAGCAATATATGACAGCGACGGAGCGCGTCAGCATTATCCATACGGATGAGAAGATTGATTCAGGCGATGAACCTACGAGAGCTATTCGGAAGAAGAAAAATGCCAGTATGGTCTTGGCGGCCAAGGCTGTCAAAGATGGAGAGGCAGATGCTATACTCTCGGCTGGGAATACAGGTGCTTTACTAGCAGCAGGATTTTTCATCGTGGGTCGTATCAAGAATATCGATCGCCCTGGGCTTATGTCAACCTTGCCGACTATTGATGGGAAAGGTTTTGACATGCTGGACCTCGGTGCTAATGCAGAAAATACAGCCCAGCACCTCCATCAATACGCGGTTCTAGGCTCCTTCTATGCTAAAAATGTTCGTGGCATTACGCAACCACGTGTTGGCTTGCTCAACAACGGAACAGAGAGTAGTAAGGGCGACCCGCTTCGTAAGGAAACCTATGAATTACTGGCGGCGGATGAAAGTTTGAACTTTATCGGAAACGTGGAAGCACGTGATTTGATGAATGGCGTTGCAGATGTTGTTGTGGCAGATGGTTTCACGGGAAACGCTGTGCTCAAATCCATTGAAGGGACAGCCATGGGAATCATGGGCTTGCTCAAGACCGCTATTACAGGTGGTGGTCTGCGAGCGAAACTAGGTGCCCTCCTTCTCAAGGACAGCCTCAGAGGTTTGAAAAAACAGCTCAACTATTCAGATGTTGGTGGAGCAGTCTTGTTTGGTGTCAAGGCACCTGTTGTTAAGACTCATGGCTCAAGCGATGCCAAGGCTGTGTATAGTACGATTCGTCAGATCCGTACCATGCTAGAAACAGACGTAGTTGCCCAGACTGCGCGTGAATTTTCAGGAGAATAAAAGAGATGACAGAAAAAGAAATTTTTGACCGTATTGTGACCATTATCCAAGAGCGACAGGGAGAAGACTTTGTCGTGACAGAATCCTTGAGTCTGAAAGACGATTTGGATGCGGACTCAGTTGACTTGATGGAGTTTATCTTGACACTGGAAGATGAATTTAATATCGAAATCAGTGATGAGGAAATTGACCAACTGCAGAGCGTAGGAGATGTGGTAGAAGTCGTCAAAAGTAAAGAATAGCAAGAAGCAACATGCAAGTCGTGTTGCTTTTTTATTGTCAGGAAAAATAAAAAATTTAGAACTTTTAGTGGGAATTACGAATAGATAGATAAGGAAGAAAAAGGAGGAGTGTTTATGTATGTGACTGGTTTTTATCCGTGGTTCATTAAATTATTTTTCAAATAAAATTTAATTAATTGTACATTTTCGAATTATTTTTCGAATAAATAAGTGAGAAGAAAAGGAAGGAGATTACGCGATGTATTTACCAATCTTATTGCCATGGTTTATCAAATGGTATTTAAAATAAATGAAATTTACCTGTTCATTTTAAATCACTTCTCAAATAGATAAGTGAGACGAAAAGGAAAGAAAAGGAATTCAGTAATTTATCTATTCTGGTTTTTAAAATGGTTTAAGAGCCAGAAATCGTAAACTAAAAAATAGAAATAAAGGAGAAAAAAGATGACAAATTTTGACAAAATGGAACAGAACTTTGTAGCTCTTACAGAAGAAGAGTTGATGAATGTGGATGGGGGAATTATTCCGATTGCAGTAGCAGCTAGTATTATTGCAGGTTCAGCATTTGCCGGTTTAAGTGCAGGAGTAGCTATTGGAATTAGTCGAAACAAGAGATAATGAGAGAATCAATGAAGTTTTCAAACGAATTTGCGGCTGTTATTATATCAGCCTCAGGAATAGTGGGTTTATTAGTAGGAGTAGCTATTGGATTAGCTAGTATTATTTAAAAAGGAGTATATCATGCAAAATTTGAATCAATTTGAAATCGTAAAGCAAAATGAATTAGAGCAAGTACAAGGCGGAGTGGGTTTATTGATTGTTATCGGAGGCTCATTACTTGCTGCAGGTGGAGCTGGGGTAGCTGGTTATTGGTTATCTCGTACGTTTGGTTAATATATTTAAAGGAGCAAGTGGGATATGAAAAAATTAGAAGAAAAATTTGAGATCATGGCAGAAGCAGATTTGGCTAGTACCGAGGGTGGACTTATTATTACTACTTCTACAGCTATCGCTTGGGGTGTTTTAGGAGTTGTTACCTATATGTACGGTCGTCATCTAGGAAGCAGACGTTAATTTTAACAATTTGATACATATTTTATTAAAGAATGTAAGAAAAACTATGAATCGTAACTTAGAACGGTGTTATCTATTTTGACCATGAATAGATTATACCAGAGGTGGCTTAGGAATAGCAGGGACATTAGTAATTGAAGTAATAAATAGGATGTCGTAAAGGTTACTATCAATGATTTATTTGTTCCAAGCTTGCCTAGGGTGACAGTAAAACATCAATTGCCTTTCATACCATATTTTTAGTAGGCAGGACATTTGTTCTGCCTATTTTTTGCCAAAAGTGTAGTTGAGGTGTTTATTTGGAGTTTTACATATATTTTTGATAAAATAGGTATAGAAATTAGGAAAGCTGAAGGAAAGAAATGAATAAGATTTTAAAATATTTTTTAGTATTTGTTTTTCTATTTTTGATGAATATTTTCATCTTTAAGATACTTGCAACTCTGGGATTTCAGCTGACAATGAGTGAAAAGAGTTATATTGTACCACCGCTATTTTCGATTATCGTTTTGTACATGATTGACAAAAGAATTAGGAAGAAAAAGAAATAAACATATATTTTAGGTAGAACGTTTGTTCTGCCTATTTTTTTATCCCAAAAGTACATTTGGGAGGTAGATAGGAGCATTTGGGGAGGAAGTCCAGTTTTTGTTTGGGGATTGGGGTAAGATAGTTGTTATCAGATGAGTTTAGGAAAAAGGAGATGAATATGAAATTTGGGAAACGTCACTATCGTCCGCAGGTGGATCAGATGGACTGTGGTGTAGCTTCATTAGCCATGGTTTTTGGCTACTATGGTAGTTATTATTCTTTGGCTCACTTGCGAGAATTGGCCAAGACGACCATGGATGGGACAACGGCTTTGGGCTTGGTCAAGGTGGCAGAGGAGATTGGCTTTGAGACGAGAGCAATTAAGGCGGATATGACGCTTTTTGACTTGCCAGATTTGACTTTTCCTTTTATTGTCCATGTGCTTAAGGAAGGGAAATTGCTCCACTACTATGTGGTGACTGGGCAGGATAAGGATAGCATTCATATTGCCGATCCAGATCCTGGGGTGAAATTGACCAAACTGCCACGTGAGCGTTTTGAGGAAGAATGGACAGGAGTGACTCTTTTTATGGCACCTAGTCCAGACTACAAGCCTCATAAGGATCAAAAGAATGGCCTGCTCTCTTTTATCCCTATATTAGTGAAGCAGCGTGGCTTGATTGCTAATATCGTTTTGGCAACACTCTTGGTAACCTTGATTAATATTGTGGGTTCTTATTATCTGCAGTCTATCATTGATACCTATGTGCCAGATCAGATGCGTTCGACGCTGGGGATTATTTCTATTGGGTTGGTCATCGTCTATATTCTCCAGCAGATTTTGTCTTACGCTCAGGAGTATCTCTTACTTGTTTTGGGGCAACGCTTATCGATTGACGTGATTTTGTCCTATATCAAGCATGTTTTTCACCTGCCTATGTCCTTTTTTGCGACACGTCGTACAGGGGAAATCGTGTCTCGTTTTACAGATGCTAACAGTATCATTGATGCGCTGGCTTCGACCATTCTTTCGATTTTCCTAGATGTGTCAACGGTTGTCATTATTTCCCTTGTTTTATTTTCACAAAATACTAATCTCTTTTTCATGACCTTATTGGCACTTCCTATCTACACAGTGATTATCTTTGCCTTTATGAAGCCTTTTGAAAAGATGAATCGGGACACCATGGAAGCCAATGCGGTTCTGTCTTCTTCTATCATTGAGGACATCAACGGTATTGAGACTATTAAGTCCTTGACCAGTGAAAGTCAGCGTTACCAAAAAATTGACAAGGAATTTGTGGATTATCTGAAAAAATCTTTTACCTATAGTCGGGCAGAGAGTCAGCAAAAGGCTCTGAAAAAAGTTGCCCATCTCTTGCTCAATGTCGGTATTCTCTGGATGGGGGCTGTTCTGGTCATGGATGGCAAGATGAGTTTGGGGCAGTTGATTACCTATAATACCTTGCTGGTTTACTTTACCAATCCTTTGGAAAATATCATCAATCTGCAAACCAAGCTTCAGACAGCGCAGGTTGCCAATAACCGTCTGAATGAGGTTTATCTGGTAGCTTCTGAGTTTGAGGAGAAGAAAACAGTTGAGGATTTGAGCTTGATGAAGGGAGATATGGACTTCAAGCAGGTTTCCTACAAGTATGGCTATGGTCGAGACGTCTTGTCGGATATCAACTTGACCATTTCCCAAGGTTCTAAAGTAGCTTTTGTGGGAATTTCAGGGTCAGGTAAGACGACTTTGGCCAAGATGATGGTTAATTTTTACGATCCAAGTCAGGGAGAGATTAGTCTGGGTGGTGTCAATCTCAATCAGATTGATAAAAAAGCCTTGCGCCAGTATATCAACTATCTGCCTCAACAGCCCTATGTCTTTAACGGAACGATTTTGGAGAATCTTCTCCTTGGAGCTAAAGAAGGGACGACTCAAGAGGATATCTTACGGGCGGTCGATTTGGCAGAGATTCGGGAGGACATTGAGCGCATGCCACTGAATTACCAGACAGAATTGACTTCGGATGGGGCAGGAATCTCAGGTGGTCAACGTCAGAGAATCGCTCTGGCGCGTGCTCTCTTGACAGATGCGCCGGTCTTGATTTTGGATGAGGCGACCAGCAGTTTAGATATTTTGACAGAGAAGCGAATTGTTGATAATCTCATGGCTTTAGACAAGACCTTGATTTTCATCGCCCACCGCTTGACCATTGCTGAGCGGACAGAGAAGGTTGTTGTCTTGGACCAGGGCAAGATTGTTGAAGAAGGAAAGCATGCTGATTTACTTGCACAGGGTGGCTTTTACGCCCATTTGGTGAATAGCTAGAAAGAGGAGAGGATGAAACCAGAATTTTTAGAAAGTGCGGAGTTTTATAATCGTCGTTACCATAATTTTTCCAGTCGGGTGATTGTCCCCATGTCCCTTCTACTCGTGTTTTTGCTTGGCTTTGCAACATTTGCAGAGAAGGAGCTGAGTTTGTCAACTAGAGCTACTGTAGAGCCTAGTCGTATTCTTGCCAATATCCAGTCAACTAGCAACAATCGTATTCTTGTCAATCATTTGGAAGAAAATAAGCTGGTTAAAAAGGGAGAACTGTTGGTTCAATATCAAGAAGGGGCAGAGGGTGTCCAAGCAGAGGCCTATGCTAGTCAGTTGGACATGCTCAAGGATCAAAAAAAGCAATTGGAGTATTTGCAGAAGAGCCTGCAAGAAGGGGAGAATCACTTTCCAGAGGAGGATAAATTTGGCTACCAGGCCACCTTTCGCGACTACATCAGCCAAGCAGGCAGTCTTAGGGCTAGTACATCGCAACAAAATGAGACCATCGCGTCCCAGAATGCAGCAGCTCGCCAAACCCAAGCCGAAATCGGGAACCTCATCAGTCAAACAGAGGCTAAAATCCGCGATTACCAGACAGCTAAGTCAGCTATTGAAACAGGTGCTTCCTTGGCCAGTCAGAATCTAGCCTACTCTCTCTACCAGTCCTATAAGTCTCAGGGCGAGGAAAATTCCCAAGCTAAATCCCAGGCAGTTGCGCAGGTAGAAGCGCAGCTTTCTCAGTTAGAATCCAGTCTTGCTACTTACCGTGTCCAGTATGCAGGTTCAGGTACCCAGCAAGCCTATGCGTCAGGATTAAGCAGTCAATTGGAGTCCCTTAAATCCCAACATTTAGCTAAGGTTGGTCAGGAATTGACCCTTCTAGACCAGAAAATCTTGGAAGCAGAGTCAGGCAAGAAGGTTCAGGGAAGTCTTCTAGACAAGGGGAAAATTACGGCTAGTGAGGATGGGGTTCTTCACCTTAATCCTGAGACTAGTGATTCTACCATGGTAGCAGAAGGTACCCTACTAGCCCAACTCTATCCATCTTTGGAAAAAGAAGGGAAAGCCAAACTAACAGCTTATCTCAGTTCAAAAGACGTAGCAAGGATCAAGGTCGGTGATTCTGTTCGCTATACTACGACTCATGATGCCAAGAATCAACTTTTCCTAGATTCTACAATTACAGGTATTGATGCGACAGCTACTAAGACTGAAAAAGGGAATTTCTTTAAAATCGAGGTAGAGACTAATCTAACTTCTGATCAAGCTGAAAAACTTCGATATGGTGTGGAAGGTCGTCTGCAGATGATTACAGGTAAGAAAAGTTACCTGCGTTATTATTTGGATCAATTTTTGAACAAAGAGTAATATTCGTGTTTTTAGAGTTAAATGATTTCAAAACTGTGAGAAAGAACCTTCTTGCAGTTTTTTTCTTTATGATTTTTGAGGTTACTACGTTATTTATTCGGTTAAATTCTTGTAATTTTAGGTTTTTTGTGGTAGAATGTGCTCAAGTAATACGAAAGGCGAACTTTAAAATGTCAAAACAATTGATCTATTCGGGAAAAGCTAAAGATATCTATACAACTGAGGATGAAAATCTTATTATTTCAACTTACAAGGACCAGGCGACTGCTTTCAATGGTGTTAAGAAGGAGCAGATTGCAGGTAAGGGAGTGTTGAATAATCAGATTTCATCTTTTATTTTTGAGAAGTTAAATGTGGCTGGTGTGGCGACTCACTTTGTGGAGAAACTTTCAGATACAGAACAACTCAATAAAAAGGTTGAGATTATTCCTCTCGAGGTTGTGCTTCGCAACTACACGGCTGGTTCCTTTTCAAAACGTTTTGGTGTGGATGAGGGAATCGCCTTGGAGACTCCGATTGTTGAATTTTACTATAAAAATGATGATTTGGATGATCCATTTATCAATGACGAGCATGTGAAGTTCCTACAGATTGCGGATGACCAGCAGATTGCCTACTTGAAGGAAGAAACTCGTCGTATCAATGGACTTTTGAAGGTCTGGTTTGCTGAGATTGGCCTCAAGTTGATTGACTTTAAGCTAGAGTTCGGTTTTGACAAGGATGGCAAGATTATCTTAGCAGATGAATTTTCACCAGATAATTGCCGCTTGTGGGATGCGGATGGCAACCACATGGATAAGGATGTTTTCCGTAGAGGATTGGGAGAACTAACAGACGTTTACGAGATTGTTTGGGAAAAGTTGCAGGGGTTGAAATAATCTGTTTGTAACGGAAAACCTTCGTCTCTCAACTAAAAGGACTCAGGCTGAAAAGGTTCCCCAGACCTTTTCGCTCCGTAGAGGACTAGGTGAATTAACCGATGTTTGTGAAGTTGCCTGGGAAAATTGCCGGAATTGAAATAAGAACCTCAAGGTCGTTTGAGAACATTGAAAGAGCTGAAATAAAGGAATAAGAATTGATGGATAAACGTATTTTTGTTGAAAAAAAGGCTGATTTTCAGGTCAAGTCAGAGAGTTTGGTTAGAGAGCTCCAGCACAACTTGGGACTTTCAAGCTTGAAAAGTATTCGCATCGTGCAAGTGTATGATGTATTTGATTTGGCAGAGGGCTTGTTTGCGCCTGCAGAGAAACACATTTTCTCTGAGCAGGTGACAGACCATGTTTTGGACGAAGCGGCTGTGCAGGCGGATCTTGCCAACTATGCTTTCTTTGCCATTGAAAGCCTGCCTGGTCAATTTGACCAACGTGCGGCTTCTTCACAGGAAGCCTTGCTTTTACTAGGAAGTTCGAGTGATGTGACAGTCAACACAGCCCAACTTTACTTAGTCAATAAAGATATTGATGCGACTGAGTTGGAAGCAGTCAAGAATTACTTGCTCAACCCAGTTGATTCTCGTTTCAAGGACATCACGACAGGGATTGCCAAGCAGGAATTTTCAGAGTCAGACAAGACCATTCCTAAATTGACTTTCTTTGAAAGCTATACAGCAGAAGACTTTGCTCGCTATAAGGCCGAGCAAGGGATGGCCATGGAAGTGGATGATTTACTCTTTATCCAAGATTATTTCAAGTCAATCGGGCGCGTGCCGACGGAAACAGAACTCAAGGTTTTGGACACTTACTGGTCTGACCACTGCCGTCACACGACTTTTGAGACAGAGTTGAAACACATCGACTTTTCAGCTTCTAAATTCCAAAAGCAATTGCAGTCAACCTATGATAAATATATCGCTATGCGCGATGAGTTGGGGCGTTCTGAAAAACCGCAAACCTTGATGGATATGGCGACCATTTTCGGTCGTTATGAGCGTGCCAATGGACGTTTGGATGATATGGAAGTGTCAGACGAAATTAATGCTTGCTCAGTAGAAATAGAAGTGGATGTTAATGGTGTGAAAGAACCATGGCTTCTCATGTTTAAAAATGAAACCCACAATCATCCAACTGAGATTGAGCCATTTGGAGGGGCTGCTACCTGTATTGGTGGAGCCATTCGTGACCCATTATCAGGTCGCTCATATGTTTACCAAGCTATGCGTATCTCGGGTGCTGGTGATATTACAGCACCGATTTCGGAAACTCGTGCTGGGAAATTGCCACAACAGGTTATTTCTAAAACAGCGGCTCATGGCTATTCTTCATATGGTAACCAGATTGGGCTTGCAACAACCTACGTTCGTGAATACTTCCACCCAGGCTTTGTAGCTAAACGCATGGAGCTTGGTGCCGTTGTCGGTGCAGCTCCTAAGGGCAATGTGGTCCGTGAAAAACCGGAAGCTGGTGATGTCATTATCCTTCTTGGAGGTAAGACTGGACGTGATGGTGTCGGTGGTGCGACAGGTTCTTCTAAGGTTCAAACGGTTGAGTCCGTGGAAACTGCTGGAGCTGAAGTTCAAAAAGGGAATGCCATCGAAGAACGTAAGATTCAACGTCTTTTCCGTAATGGAGATGTCACTCGTCTCATTAAGAAGTCCAATGACTTTGGTGCTGGTGGTGTCTGTGTGGCTATCGGTGAATTGGCGGACGGTCTTGAAATCGACCTCAACAAGGTGCCTCTTAAATACCAAGGCTTGAATGGTACTGAAATTGCCATCTCTGAATCTCAAGAACGGATGGCGGTCGTGGTTCGTCCAGAAGACGTAGATGCCTTCGTTACAGAATGTAATAAAGAAAATATTGACGCTGTCGTGGTTGCGACAGTAACTGAAAAACCAAATCTAGTCATGCACTGGAATGGAGAGACAATCGTGGACTTGGAGCGTCGTTTCCTTGACACCAATGGTGTGCGTGTGGTCGTCGATGCTAAGGTTGTGGACAAGGATGTCAAGCTTCCAGAAGAACGTCAAACATCTGCTAACACACTTGAAGTTGATACACTTGCGGTTTTATCTGATTTGAATCATGCGAGTCAAAAAGGATTACAGACTATCTTTGATTGCTCTGTTGGACGCTCCACGGTTAATCACCCACTTGGTGGTCGTTACCAACTCACACCAACTGAGGCATCTGTGCAGAAATTACCAGTTCAACACGGTGTGACCCATACTGCGTCAGTCATGGCCCAAGGATTCAATCCATATGTAGCTGAATGGTCTCCATACCACGGTGCTGCATATGCGGTGATCGAAGCAACTGCTCGATTGGTTGCTGCTGGTGCAAACTGGTCTCAGGCTCGTTTCTCTTACCAAGAGTACTTCGAGCGCATGGACAAACAAGCTGAGCGTTTTGGTCAGCCAGTAGCAGCGCTTCTAGGTTCTATCGAAGCTCAGATTCAGCTCGGTCTACCATCTATTGGTGGTAAGGACTCTATGTCTGGTACATTTGAAGAATTGACTGTGCCACCAACCTTAGTTGCCTTTGGGGTAACGACGGCAGATAGCCGTAAGGTGCTTTCTCCAGAATTTAAGGTTGCTGGTGAACATATCTACTACATCCCAGGTCAAGCATTGGCTCAAGAGATTGACTTCGATCTTATCAAGTCTAACTTCGCTCAATTTGAAGCCCTTCAAAAGGCTCACAAAGTAACATCTGCATCGGCTGTCAAATATGGTGGTGTGGTTGAAAGTTTGGCTCTTGCTACCTTTGGAAATCATATTGGTGCAGAGGTGACCTTGCCTGAACTTGAAACGGCTTTAACAGCTCAATTAGGCGGATTTGTCTTCACATCTCCTGAAGAAATTGCTGGAGTAGAGAAAATCGGTCAAACGAAAGCAGACTTTACACTCCTTGTCAACGGTGTGAAGCTAGATGGACAGAAACTTGACAGTGCCTTCCAAGGAAAACTGGAAGAAGTTTACCCAACAGAATTTGCCCAAGCGAAAGAACTGGAAGAAGTTTCAGCTGTTGCATCAGATGTTGTGATTAAAGCCAAAGAAAAGGTTGAAAAACCAGTGGTTTATATTCCGGTCTTCCCAGGAACCAACTCAGAATATGACTCAGCCAAGGCCTTTGAGAAAGAAGGTGCAGAGGTCAACTTGGTGCCATTCGTGACACTCAATGAAGGAGCTATTGTCAAGTCAGTTGAAACCATGGTTGACAATATCGGCAAGGCTAACATTCTCTTCTTTGCAGGTGGCTTCTCAGCTGCGGACGAGCCAGATGGTTCAGCCAAGTTTATTGTCAATATCCTGCTCAATGAAAAAGTGCGCGCAGCCATTGATAGCTTTATCGCTCGTGGTGGCTTGATTATCGGTATCTGTAATGGATTCCAAGCCCTCGTCAAATCAGGCCTTCTTCCATACGGGAACTTTGAAGATGCCAAAAGTACTAGCCCAACCCTCTTCTACAATGATGCCAACCAACACGTGGCCAAGATGGTAGAAACTCGCATTGCCAATACCAACTCACCATGGCTTGCTGGAGTGGAAGTTGGTGACATCCATGCTATCCCAGTATCACACGGTGAAGGGAAATTTGTCGTGACAGCTGAGGAATTTGCGGAACTCCGTGATAATGGACAAATTTTCAGCCAATACGTAGACTTTGACGGAAAACCAAGTATGGACTCTAAGTACAATCCAAATGGTTCTGTAAATGCTATAGAGGGAATTACTAGCAAGAACGGCCAAATCATCGGTAAGATGGGACACTCAGAACGTTATGAGGACGGTCTTTTCCAAAATATCCCAGGCAATAAAGACCAGCACCTGTTCGCGTCAGCGGTTAAATATTTCACTGGAAAATAAGACTTGCAGATGTTCTAATAGATAGTATCAGTAATGTAAAAGTCATGTAGATTTAGCTCTTGGTGCTACACAAATAAAAATTAGGTATATAAAATGACATACGAAGTAAAATCTCTTAATGAAGAATGTGGTGTTTTCGGTATCTGGGGACATCCAGATGCTGCTAAATTGACCTATTTTGGCCTCCACAGTCTTCAGCACCGTGGTCAGGAGGGGGCAGGAATCCTCTCCAATGACCAAGGAAAATTAAAGCGTCATCGCGATATGGGTCTTTTATCAGAAGTCTTCAGAAATCCTGCTAATTTGGATAAATTGACGGGAACTGGTGCGATTGGGCATGTGCGTTACGCGACTGCTGGTGAAGCTTCTGTAGATAACATTCAGCCCTTCCTCTTCCGTTTTCACGATATGCAGTTTGGCTTGGCTCATAATGGGAATCTGACTAATGCAGAATCACTTAAGAAAGAATTGGAACAAAGAGGAGCTATTTTCAGCGCAACTTCGGACTCGGAAATCTTGGCTCATCTCATTCGTCGCAGTCATAATCCTAGCCTGATGGGAAAAATCAAGGAGGCGCTCAGCCTAGTTAAAGGTGGTTTTGCCTATATCTTGCTGTTTGAGGACAAGTTGATTGCGGCTCTTGACCCAAATGGCTTCCGTCCGCTTTCTATCGGGAAAATGGCCAACGGAGCGGTGGTTGTTTCCTCTGAAACTTGCGCTTTTGAGGTTATTGGTGCTGAGTGGATTCGTGATTTGAAGCCAGGTGAGATTGTGATCATTGATGACAAGGGAATCCAGTATGATAGCTATACGGATGATACTCAGTTAGCAATCTGTTCTATGGAATATATCTATTTTGCTCGCCCTGATTCTAATATTCATGGTGTCAATGTCCATACGGCACGTAAACGTATGGGTGCCCAATTGGCGCGTGAATTCAAGCACGAGGCGGATATCGTGGTCGGTGTGCCCAATTCTTCCCTCAGCGCGGCTATGGGATTTGCGGAAGAGTCCGGGCTACCAAACGAAATGGGCCTCATCAAGAACCAATACACCCAACGGACCTTTATCCAACCGACTCAAGAATTGCGGGAGCAAGGGGTGCGGATGAAACTGTCTGCAGTTTCTGGTGTTGTCAAAGGCAAGCGTGTTGTTATGATTGATGACTCTATTGTACGTGGAACAACTTCTCGTCGTATCGTTCAGCTCTTGAAAGAAGCGGGTGCGACTGAGGTTCATGTTGCCATTGGTAGTCCAGCGCTAGCTTATCCATGTTTCTATGGGATTGATATCCAGACTCGTCAGGAACTGATTGCAGCCAATCATACGGTTGAAGAAACGTGCCAAATCATTGGTGCGGACAGTCTGACTTATCTTTCTGTTGAGGGATTGATTGATTCGATTGGAATTGAAACAGATGCGCCAAATGGCGGTCTCTGTGTCGCTTACTTTGACGGAGATTACCCAACTCCCCTCTATGATTACGAAGAAGACTATCGTAAAAGTTTGGAAGAAAAGACCAGTTTTTACAAATAGACGACAGATCTTCCGTTAAAGAAAAGGAATATAAAAATGACAAATAAAAATGCTTATGCTCCACGTCTCACTACTGACTAAAAGCTAAAGCATTTGTCAGTAGACGCTTTCTCCTATGGGGCAAAGCTAGAACCCTGACTAGTATTTTTATACTCTTCGAAAATCAAATTCAAACCACGTCAGCTTCACCTTGCCGTACCCAAGTACAGCCTGCGGCTAGCTTCCTAGTTTGCTCTTTGATTTTCATTGAGTATTAGATAAAATAATTGTTTATCTAAAAATACGTCACAATCTTTCTCAAAGAAAAGGAACATAAAAATGACAAGTAAAAATGCTTATGCCCAGTCGGGTGTGGATGTTGAAGCGGGTTATGAAGTTGTTGAACGGATTAAAAAGCACGTGGCTCGTACGGAGCGTGCAGGTGTCATGGGAGCTCTTGGTGGCTTTGGTGGTATGTTTGACCTTTCAAAGACTGGGGTTAAAGAACCTGTCTTGATTTCAGGAACTGACGGTGTCGGAACCAAACTCATGCTGGCTATCAAGTACGACAAGCACGATACCATCGGTCAGGACTGTGTGGCCATGTGTGTCAATGATATCATCGCTGCAGGTGCGGAGCCCCTCTATTTCCTTGACTACGTAGCGACAGGGAAGAATGAACCAGCTAAGCTAGAACAAGTTGTCGCTGGTGTGGCAGAAGGTTGTGTGCAGGCAGGCGCTGCCCTCATTGGTGGGGAAACAGCTGAGATGCCTGGCATGTACGGCGAAGCTGACTATGACTTGGCAGGTTTTGCGGTCGGTGTGGCTGAAAAATCTCAAATCATTGACGGTTCAAAAGTGGCAGAGGGAGATGTTCTTCTCGGACTTGCTTCAAGTGGGATTCATTCCAATGGTTACTCTCTCGTCCGTCGTGTCTTTGCGGATTACACAGGTGAGGAAGTCCTGCCAGAATTGGAAGGCAAGCAACTCAAGGAAGTTCTTCTTGAGCCGACTCGTATCTATGTCAAGGCTGTTTTGCCACTCATCAAGGAAGAGTTGGTCAACGGCATTGCCCACATCACAGGCGGTGGCTTTATTGAGAATGTCCCTCGCATGTTTGCAGCTGACTTGGCTGCTGAGATTGAAGAAAGCAAGGTACCAGTGCTTCCGATTTTCAAAGCTCTTGAAAAATACGGTCAGATCAAACACGAAGAAATGTTTGAAATCTTCAATATGGGTGTGGGACTCATGTTGGCAGTTAGTCCTGAAAATGTAGGTCGTGTCAAGGAATTGCTGGATGAACCAGTCTATGAAATTGGTCGCATCGTCAAGAAAGAAAACGAAAGTGTCATCATCAAATGAAAAAAATAGCGATTTTTGCCTCTGGTAATGGTTCAAATTTTCAGGTGATAGCGGAACAATTTCCAGTAGAGTTTGTCTTTTCAGACCATCGTGACGCCTATGTGCTCGAACGTGCAGACAAGCTCGACGTTCTGTCCTATACTTTTGAACTCAAGGAGTTTGAGAGCAAGGCAGACTACGAAGCGGCACTTGTCGAACTCTTGGAAGAACACCAGATTGACTTGGTTTGTCTAGCAGGATACATGAAAATCGTTGGGCCAACTTTATTGGCGGCTTATGAAGGTCGAATCATCAATATCCATCCAGCCTACCTGCCAGAATTTCCAGGAGCTCACGGAATTGAGGACGCTTGGAATGCTGGCGTTGCTGAGAGCGGCGTGACCATTCACTGGGTGGATTCTGAAGTGGATACAGGAAAGGTCATCAAACAAGTACGTGTACCACGGCTAGCTGATGATACCATCGAAAGCTTTGAAGCTCGAATTCATGAGGCAGAGTACAAGTTGTATCCGGAAGTGCTGGATAGCTTGGGAGTGGAGAGAAGGTAAGAAGTAAATCAAGTTTTGATTGCGCAACCTTGCTAGGAGAAAAAATGATTGAACTGAAATTGGTAGATGAGAGCAGTTTTCAGGCAGTGCTGGATTTGAAAATATCAGAAGCTGATGAACGAGCACGTTTCGTAGCTCCAAATGTTCGCTCTTTAGCTGATGCATGGCTCTACCGGAAAAACGAAGATGTGTTTCCGATGGCAATCTATTGGGATAAGCAAGTGGTTGGCTTTCTCCTGCTAGAAATAGACAAGGATGAAGCGGAATACTTTATCTGGCGGATAATGATTGGTCAGCAGTACCAAGGAAGAGGTTATGGTCGAAAAGCCTTGGAAGTTCTAATCAAAGAGGCCCAGATGGATATAGCTTGCAGTCATATTACCGCAGATTATGTGGTTGGAAATGAAAAAATGAAGCACCTGTTGACTAGTCTGGGTTTTCAGGAAACAGGATTTATAGAAGAAAATAACGAAGTCGCTATGCGCTTGGATCTAAAGAAAGAGGAATAGAATGACGAAAAAGGCCTTAATCAGCGTCTCAGACAAAGCGGGCATTGTTGAATTTGCCCAAGAACTCAAAAAACTTGGTTGGGATATCATCTCGACAGGTGGGACCAAGATTGCCCTTGACAATGCTGGGGTGGACACCATTGCCATCGACGATGTGACTGGCTTCCCAGAAATGATGGACGGTCGTGTCAAGACTCTCCACCCAAATATCCACGGAGGGCTTCTTGCTCGTCGTGACTTGGATAGCCACTTGGAAGCGGCTAAGGACAACAAGATTGAGCTCATTGACCTTGTGGTGGTAAATCTTTACCCATTTAAGGAAACCATTCTTAAGCCAGATGTGACATACGCAGATGCCGTTGAAAACATCGATATCGGTGGGCCATCAATGCTTCGTTCAGCAGCTAAAAACCATGCTAGCGTAACAGTTGTGGTGGATCCTGCTGATTATGCTGTTGTTCTTGACGAATTGTCAGCAAACGGCGAAACAAGTTACGAAACTCGCCAACGGTTAGCAGCGAAAGTATTCCGTCACACAGCGGCTTATGATGCCTTGATTGCAGAATACTTCACGGCACAAGTGGGTGAAAGCAAACCTGAAAAACTCACTTTGACCTATGACCTCAAACAAGCTATGCGCTATGGGGAAAATCCTCAGCAGGATGCGGACTTCTACCAAAAAGCTTTGCCGACTGACTATTCGATTGCATCAGCGAAACAGCTCAACGGTAAGGAATTGTCCTTCAATAACATTCGTGACGCGGATGCGGCCATTCGTATTATTCGTGATTTCAAAGACCGTCCAACCGTTGTGGCTCTCAAACACATGAACCCATGTGGAATTGGTCAAGCTGATGACATCGAAACTGCTTGGGACTATGCTTATGAGTCTGACCCAGTGTCTATCTTTGGTGGAATTGTCGTCCTTAACCGTGAGGTGGATGCTGCGACTGCTGAGAAGATGCACGGCATTTTCCTTGAGATCATTATCGCACCAAGCTATACGGATGAAGCGCTAGCCATTTTGACCAACAAAAAGAAAAACTTGCGTATCCTTGCCTTGCCATTCGACGCTCAAGATGCCAGCGAAGTGGAAGCAGAATACACAGGTGTGGTTGGTGGACTTCTTGTGCAAAACCAAGACGTGGTTAAAGAAAGCCCAGCTGATTGGCAAGTGGGGACTAAGCGCCAGCCGACCGAAACAGAAGCGACTGCCCTTGAGTTTGCTTGGAAGGCTATCAAGTACGTCAAATCAAACGGAATCATCGTGACCAACGACCACATGACACTTGGTGTTGGCCCAGGTCAAACCAACCGTGTAGCTTCCGTACGTATTGCGATTGACCAAGCTAAAGACCGTCTTGAAGGTGCTGTACTTGCCTCTGATGCCTTCTTCCCATTTGCAGATAACGTGGAAGAAATCGCTAAAGCAGGTATCAAAGCCATTATCCAACCAGGTGGATCTGTCCGTGACCAAGAATCCATCGAAGCTGCGGATAAATATGGCTTGACCATGGTCTTCACAGGCGTGAGGCATTTTAGACATTAAGAATAAAAACATGAGCATTTCCAATTATGGAAATGCTCATGTTTTGAATTATATGAGAGGGAGAAGATTAATCATTTAGTAATGTTAAATTATATTCTGCTATAAATAGTAGAAAAGTATTTATTGTCCATAGTTTGTTATCTTTAAACATTTCATTTTGGATGGTTAATAATATTAGATACTCGAAGTCATTAATTGGTTGTAAATTACGATATTCGTGTTCAGATAAAATATGTGTTGAACAGGGATAAGTTATAATGCGTTTGTATTTTAAAATTTGTAATTTTACAATTCTCTTAAGTAACCTTTTTATGTGGATTTTATAAGAAATTTCACCATTGAAGTAGGTTTCAAAATTTTTATCTAGATAACAGTTTAAATTTTCCTTTTTCTTGTCATCTATATTTAATTCATTGCATATTTCTTTTAGAGACTCAGAACTGCAGCAGTTTAATAATTTAGAAATGGTATCGTGTTGCAATATTGCAGAGCTACCTAGAATACTTTTTAATCGCTTCGGAATGATGAAAGGAACTTGGAATACTTTGTAAAGTTCATTATTTTTAATACTTGCTTTATATTCCTTACCCGTCACAATTTTATTTAAATATTTATTTAAAAATTGTAAGTCATTATTGATTTCTAAATCAAAATAAGATTCAACCATTGGGTAATTTATATAGAGTTGGCCATTATTGGTTACATCGCTGAAATATTTTTGTAATCGCTGTATCTTGTATATAGAAAAGTTGGGATCTTGTGCTTCGTAATCAAAAATTAAAAAAATATTTTTATAATTTCTTTTTCTACCGATAGATCCAAATCTTTGAGAATCATATTTATTTAAAACAAAAGGTAAATCCACATCATTGGAGGGATCATCCCATTCCTCTCCATATTCTTCTTGAATTTTCTGGTATAATTGGTAAATATTTGTGCCAAAAATATGTATATTCTCTTCAGTAATACTAAGTTCAGGGAAAACTTCGATAATAAGTTTAAAAAGTTCATTTTTTTCATGATGTCCTTCGACTATGAAAAGGGTTTGACCTCGTGTTTTATTATTCATAATCAGCAAACTCTCCGCTAATGTACATCTTTTCTAAATTATGTCCTTCTCGTAATTCTCTCTCAGTAGCTCTGTTTAAAGGTGTTATAAATCCTTTTTGAGATAAAATGAACAAACAGTCAGGTCTAAATAATTCATTAGACATCATATTTGTATCGTGGGTAGTCAAAATGATTTGGGCGTCTGGAAATATTTTTTTAAAATGACGTATCAGTCTTTCAGAAAGTTCGTAATGATAAAAAGCATCAAATTCATCGAAAAATAAAAATTTAGGAGAATTGTTGGTTCTGAGGTTTTCAAAGCGATATAGGATTCTAAAATATAATTTAGCTAAAGCCAATGTTCCACTTGATGCTTCATTGAAGAATGGAACACTTTTATTTTTATAAATAAAACAAAGGATATCCTTTCCGTCTATTTGCTCTATTGCATCTAAGCGACAACATATTCCCATATCATTGAGAAATAATTCCAATCCTTTTGCTACTTTTTTATGATCTAGTGTATTTCGAAACCAAAAATTTAACAAAGGTTTATGAGACTCGTGGTTGATATATAACATATTTCGAATAAATGTTCGGATAGATGTAAGAATAGAAGTATCTAACTTAGAGGTATTAGTTATTAGCCATGCTAAAAAAGAAGTGCTTTCTCCGTCTAAATTTTGTTCATCACTTGAAATCTGCTCTAAATAATTAGTTATTAATATGTTAAAGTCGTTATTTATAATACCTAATTTATTAGCTACGTCCTTTATAGTAGTAGACGATATTGGGTCAGTAGATAAATCCACTTTCCAGATTAATTCGCTATTTATAGATAGTGCTTCAGTCTGTATAACCTGATACTCATCCTTTGTATAAATATATTCGATTTCATCATTATTAAGTAAAAATGTATAGTGAAAAGTGGCAATATTACTATTCGAGTTATTATTTAAAAAAGATGTAAAATTTTGATCATCATTTAAGGGTCTACTAGAAAGATTTTTAGTAATATCAAATAATGCTAAACCTAAATTAGATTTTCCTGTAGCATTTCTACCGTATATTAGCACTTTACTCAAAATATTATTTGATAAGCAGTCCTCATTAAATTTATAACCTCCGACTTGTGAAAAATCAATTGAGATTTCATTTTCAAAGTTTTTGTAATTCTTTACAGAAAAGTATTTTAGCATTTGTCAGTCCTCCTATTACGATTATTATACCATAAAAAATCCTTTCCGTAAAAAAATTACGGCTCTTGAGTTCGATTGGAAAGCTATCAAGTACGTCAAATCCAACGGAATCATCGTGACCAACCACCACATGACACTTGGCGTTGGGCCAGGTCAAACCAACCGAGTGGCTTCTGTTCGCATCGCCATTGAACAAGCCAAAGCCCGCCTTGACGGCGCTGTGCTTGCTTCGGATGCCTTCTTCCCATTCGCGGATAACGTGGAAGAAATCGCTAAAGCAGGAATCAAGGCCATCATCCAGCCGGGTGGATCAGTACGTGACCAAGAATCCATCGAAGCTGCGGATAAATATGGCTTGACTATGGTCTTCACAGGCGTGAGACACTTTAGACATTAAAAAACGAAAGGGAAGAAAACAGTTTCTTTCCTTTTTTGACTTAAAATGCTAAGCAAAACAAGATTAAAGCGAACGTTTATGGTATAATGTTAGTAAATAATTCGCAAAAGAGGTTAAGATATGAAGCTGTTAGTTGTCGGTTCGGGTGGTCGTGAACATGCGATTTCTAAGAAGTTGCTTGAATCAAAAGACGTTGAAAATGTCTTTGTAGCTCCTGGAAATGACGGGATGACTCTGGATGGTTTGGAATTGGTAAATATCTCTATTTCCGAACATTCTAAGTTAATTGAGTTTGCAAAGGCCAACGATATTGCTTGGACCTTCATCGGGCCAGATGATGCCCTTGCTGCTGGTATCGTGGATGATTTTAACAAAGCTGGGCTCAAGGCTTTTGGTCCGACTAGGGCTGCAGCGGAGCTGGAGTGGTCCAAGGATTTTGCTAAGGAAATCATGGTCAAATATGACGTTCCGACAGCAGCCTATGGCACATTTTCAGATTTCGAGGCAGCTAAGGCGTATATCAAGGAGAAAGGCGCTCCTATCGTCATCAAGGCAGACGGCTTGGCTCTTGGAAAAGGTGTCGTCGTTGCTGAAACAGTCGAGCAAGCGGTCGAAGCCGCTCATGAGATGCTTTTGGACAATAAATTTGGTGACTCAGGTGCGCATGTGGTCATCGAGGAATTCCTTGAAGGGGAGGAATTTTCACTCTTTGCCTTTGTCAATGGGGACAAGTTTTACATCATGCCAACGGCTCAGGATCACAAACGTGCCTACGACGGGGACAAGGGTCCTAACACTGGTGGGATGGGAGCTTATGCGCCAGTCCCTCACTTGCCAGAGAGCGTAGTTGATACAGCGGTTGAGACTGTTGTCAAGCCAGTTCTTGAAGGCATGATTCAGGAAGGTCGCCCTTATCTGGGAGTTCTTTACGCAGGGCTTATCTTGACAGCTGATGGACCTAAGGTTATCGAGTTTAACGCTCGCTTCGGAGATCCTGAAACTCAGATTATCCTACCTCGTTTGACATCTGACTTTGCACAAAATATTACGGATATCCTCGATGGTAAGGAGCCAAACATCACATGGACGGATAAGGGTGTGACTCTGGGTGTGGTTGTCGCATCCAAGGGTTACCCGCTAGAATATGAAAAGGGTGTTGAATTGCCAGCAAAAACCGACGGCGATATCACCACCTACTATGCAGGGGCTAAGTTTGCGGAAAATAGCAGAGCACTGCTATCAAACGGTGGACGTGTCTATATGCTCGTCACCACAGCAGACACCGTCAAAGAAGCCCAAAATACCATCTACAGCGAACTTAACAAACAAAACACAGAAGGCCTCTTCTATCGAACCGATATCGGAAGTAAGGCGATTGAAAAAAGAAAGGAAAGAAAAGGGAAATTATGACTAAACCAATTATTTCCATCATCATGGGCTCCAAATCCGATTGGGCAACCATGCAAAAAACAGCCGAAGTCCTAGACCGCTTCGGTGTAGCCTACGAAAAGAAAGTTGTTTCTGCTCACCGCACACCAGACCTCATGTTCAAACATGCCGAAGAAGCTCGTAGCCGTGGCATCAAGGTTATCATCGCAGGTGCGGGTGGCGCAGCCCATTTACCAGGTATGGTAGCAGCCAAGACCACCCTTCCTGTCATCGGGGTACCAGTCAAATCACGCGCGCTCAGTGGTCTGGACTCGCTCTACTCTATCGTACAGATGCCGGGTGGCGTGCCTGTCGCAACTATGGCTATCGGTGAAGCTGGTGCGACTAACGCTGCCCTATTTGTCCTCCGTCTCCTTTCAGTAGAGGATCAAGCTATCGCGACAGCTTTGGCAGATTTTGCAGAAGAACAAGGAAAAATCGCAGAGGAGTCTACAAATGAGCTCATCTAAAACAATCGGAATTATCGGTGGCGGTCAGCTGGGGCAGATGATTGCCATTTCAGCTATCTACATGGGGCACAAGGTCATCGCGCTGGATCCTGCGGCGGATTGCCCAGCCTCTCGCGTGGCGGAGATCATCGTGGCGCCTTATAACGATGTGGATGCCCTTCGTCAGTTGGCTGAGCGTTGCGATGTCCTCACTTATGAATTTGAAAATGTTGATGCAGACGGTTTGGATGCTGTTATCAAGGATGGACAACTTCCACAAGGAACAGACCTACTCCGCATCTCTCAAAATCGTATTTTTGAAAAGGATTTTCTCGCAAACAAGGCACAAGTCACTGTGGCACCTTACAAGGTTGTGACTTCAAGTCAAGATTTGACAGATATTGACCTGTCGAAAAACTATGTCCTCAAGACTG
Organism: Streptococcus gwangjuensis; assembly: GCF_028156745.1. Lineage (GTDB taxonomy): Bacteria > Bacillota > Bacilli > Lactobacillales > Streptococcaceae > Streptococcus > Streptococcus gwangjuense_A. The sequence continues at coordinate 198,351 of NZ_JAODJG010000039.1, read as the reverse complement.
CGACGGGTGGCTACGATGGGCATGGGCAAAAGGTCATTCGCTCGGAAGCAGACTTGGAGGAAGCCCGTGCACTAGCAGACTCAGCAGACTGTGTCTTGGAAGAATTCGTCAACTTTGATCTTGAAATTTCTGTCATCGTGTCAGGAAATGGCAAGGATGTGATAGTTTTCCCAGTTCAGGAAAATATCCACCGAAACAACATTCTTTCAAAAACCATTGTGCCAGCCCGTATTTCAGAAAGTTTAGCTGAAAAAGCTAAAGCCATGGCAGTACGAATTGCTGAACAGCTGAACTTGTCTGGAACACTTTGCGTGGAAATGTTTGCGACCGCTGATGACATCATTGTCAACGAGATTGCCCCACGGCCACACAACTCTGGGCACTACTCTATCGAAGCCTGCGACTTCTCACAATTTGACACCCATATCTTGGGTGTTCTGGGAGCACCATTGCCAGTCATCCAACTGCATGCGCCAGCCGTTATGCTCAATGTTCTCGGCCAGCATGTCGAGGTCGCTGAAAAATATGTCACAGAAAATCCAAGCGCCCACCTCCACCTGTATGGTAAAATAGAAGCGAAGCACAATCGCAAAATGGGGCATGTGACTTTGTTTAGTGATGTTCCAGATAGTGTGGTTGAGTTTGGTGAGGGGATTGATTTTTGAAATGACAGAAGAATTTGATGAATTGCCAGATGATGAAATAACGACCGTAACACTGACTTATACGGACGATTTGGTTGTTCCAGAGATTGCGGATAGAGAGGGGATTCATATTTTAGAGAGAGCTGGCAATCAGCTAGTCTTAGAATATTCTTGTTCCGTGAAGGAAGTTAAGGATTATCTGAGTAGTTACGGCCTGCCTAGACTTCCTGAGAGAATTTCATTTGAATTTTCTATACATGAAGACTCAGAAAATGATAATCTTTAAAGCTAAATGGAGACCAGTTTATGATTCAAATTATTGTCAACGCTTTTGTGGAGGAAGGAAAAGAAATCGCCGTTGTGGAAGTGCTCTTTGCCAGTGCTGACCATGAAAAAGTAAAAGCCAATATCAGGAATTAAAGATTTAATATCCAAACAATTATCTAGCTATCTATGATTCGTCATTGGATACAGATCTAAGTAGCTTGCCACACTATCCGTCGGTGGCGATAAGCAAGAAGGAGTTTAATTAGTCTATGAAAACTATCGGTCTGATTGGTGGTATGAGTTGGGAAAGCACCACATCTTACTACCAAATCATCAACGAAACCATCAAAAAAGAGCTGGGTGGCTTGCATTCAGCTAAGATTCTACTTTATAGTGTTGATTTTGCAGAGATTGAACATTATCAAGCAGTCGGGGACTGGGAGAAAAGCGGTCAACTTTTGGCAGATGTTGCTCAGCGCCTGGAGCAAGCAGGTGCGGATTTCATCGTTATTTGTACCAACACCATGCACAAGGTTGCTCCGCAGATACAAGAAAAGATTACGATTCCAATCTTGCATATTGCGTAAGCAACTGCGCAGGACTTGTTGGCAGACGGTATTCAAAAAGTCGGCCTCCTAGGGACCAAGTACACCATGACTCAAGATTTTTACAAGGAGAAATTAATAGAGTCTGGGTTAGAAGTGCTGATTCCAGACCAAGCTGGTATTACAGAGGTCAATCGAATTATTTATGACGAACTCTGTCTAGGAGATATCAAAGAAAGCTCAAAGCAGACTTATCTTGCCGTTATAAATGATTTGAAAAAAGCAGGCGCAGAAGCTGTTATATTGGGCTGTACTGAGATTGGTCTCCTCGTCAAGCAATCCGACACTGACCTGCCACTCTACGACACAACGGTGATTCATGCAGAGAAAGCAGCGGAGTGGGTGGTAAATAAGTGACCATAGAAGACAGGCACAACCGTAGATTAGGGCATGTAACTTTGTTTAGTGATGTGCTAAATAGTGTGGTTAAATTAGGGGAAGGGATTGATTTTTAGGAGAAATCTATGATACAAATCATCGTTAACGCATTTGTTGAAAAGGATAAGACTGGAGCAGTCGTCGAAGTCTTGTATGCTAGTAGCGATCATGAAAAAGTGAGAGCTAAGTATGAAGAGTTGGTTGCTCAATATTCTGAAAACTATTTAGCTATCTATGATGTCCCGTTAGATACGGATTTGAATACACTAAATCATTACCCATCTGTGTGGATTGGGAAAGAAGAATTTGAATGAGGAAAAATTGTATATTTTATGTTATAATACAATAATTTGGTAATAAAGAAGGGAGCCTGTATGAGAGATTTATTGAAATCATCAATTGATATGTATTCCAAAAGTGATTTGAGAGATGTAGAGCGGAGATTAAAAAATGCAGAATTAGTTTCGTCTGAAGTAGAGGAAACTAATTCTACTCCCGATTCTCTTAAATTTATTTTGGACATGTTGGAAACGAACTATGAGAAAGTAGAAAATATAATTGAACAATTTGAAATAGAAAAACTTTATAAATATAGCTCATTGTTCTCAGTTTCTAACTCAAATGATGAGTTGTTGGAGAAATTACAAACAGTCTTGGCGAACAATATAACTATTACAACAGAAGATAATCCTACTATAACCAAATACTCATATCAAGGTCAGGACTTATACATTGTAAAGTTTTTAAAACGTTGTGAAGGTGCTAAATTAATTAATGGGAATCCCCAAAGTTATTCAGCTCGCTATCCTATGTTAGCCGTTTATTATCCTCATTACAATGTTGTTGAAATAAGAGTCTCTACTATTTCACGATTTCTAAGGGGTGATGAAAATGATTTTTATAACGAAAGAATCTCTGAGGTACGAAGGAAATTTGAAGCTAAATTCTCAGTAATTTTAGATGCACTTCCATTAGATAGAACAGTTAACTATATTGCTGAGACTGATCGTAATGTAAAAGTAAGTTCTCAAAAAATGCAGCTTGCAAATGGTGGTGATGCTACATTAAATAGCTCTCAAAGTTCAGACGAAATTGTACTTCCGATTCTTGGAGAACTGAATGCAATTATAAATGACAATAAAGAACTATTTGAAGCTAACGAAGACTGTCGAATAGTTCGACAATTACTGGAAGATTTTATAAAGGATACAGAAGAAACTTCAGAGTTACCTTGGCGTTCACTTCGTTGGCCTAATGAAATAAAGAGAAGGACAATTCAAGTTAAATTTAATTTTGTTAATCTATTGAGTAATAATCCTAATGATTTTATTTTGATGGAGCATTATACAAATGGAAGAGGTATGGAGGGGATGAACTATGTTACCAGATATATTATCGAAAAGTATAACGAAAGTGACAGATGATTTCAATATATCCAATAAACAGGAAATAAGTGAGTTATTTATTCCATATATGAATGATAATAAAAAAAAGTTTGTTTTTCCTGGGGCCGTATCTAGAAAATTAAATATTAGTATTGACCAATCTTTTACATTATTGAATGTATTAAAGAATGATGGTCTTTTGAAGAGAGTCTATGAATTTAGATGTCCAGATACTAATTATAAAAAAATGTTCAAAGATACAAGCTATATAAATTTACCTGAAAAAATACTTTGTGAAGACTGTGGAGAGGAATTTTTTTTGAGAGACAACCTATATGTAATTTATGAGGTTAATTTTAGGATATGACAAGTGAAGAAACAGTCATTTTTCTTCAATCGCTAGCTAGTTTGAGTTCAGAGGAGTTTATCTCTCAATTTCTTTCTGAATACACACTGTCGGGTGAAAAACTAGAAGAGTACAAGCAACTATTTAATTTGTTTGAATGTACAAATGGTAGTAGATTAAAAGCAACAGATAAAGGAACAACATTAGAGAATCTAGTTGTCTTTTTGGCAACCAATACAAATTTATTTGAAGTTCTCCCCAATGTTAGAACGAGTACAAATGAAATTGATACGCTTTTGAGAACAAAACCACAAGCAAAGCTAATATTAAGAAATTTTTTCGAAATTGCAACAGATATTCTATTTGAGTGTAAGAACTATAATACAACTATAGGAGTCACTTGGGTAGGCAAATTTCATTCGTTACTGCAAAATCAAAACTGTAAGTTTGGAATTATTTTTTCTTATCATGGATTTACTGGAAACGGTTGGAATGATGCGGTTGGCTTGACAAAGAAAGTTTATCTTAAAGATGAAATAGTTATATTGGATTTTAATTTCCAAGATTTTAAAAAGCTACAATCAGGCAGAAGTTTTCTTGAAATAATTCGTAATAAAATTGATTCATTAAAAATGGATACTACGGATGAAATAGAGAAGTATTTTAAACCGCATGAAGCGGAAAAAATATTAGGTGCAGAATAAATGATACTGTTTTTAGAGAAAATGAAGGAGAAAAACAATGATTAACCGTTACTCTCGCCCTGAGATGGCGAACATTTGGAGTGAAGAAAATAAATACCGTGCTTGGCTTGAGGTGGAAATCTTGGCTGACGAGGCATGGGCTGAGTTGGGGGAAATCCCTAAGGAAGATGTGGCTTTGATTCGTGAAAAAGCGGACTTTGACATCGACCGTATTTTGGAGATTGAGCAGGAGACTCGCCACGATGTGGTGGCTTTCACGCGTGCGGTTTCTGAGACTCTTGGTGAAGAGCGCAAGTGGGTCCACTATGGTTTGACTTCTACCGACGTGGTGGATACGGCCTACGGTTACCTTTATAAGCAGGCCAACGACATCATCCGTCGTGACCTTGAAAACTTCACCAACATCATCGCTGACAAGGCTAAGGAGCACAAGTTCACTATCATGATGGGGCGTACCCACGGTGTGCACGCTGAGCCGACAACTTTTGGGCTTAAATTGGCGACTTGGTATAGCGAAATGAAGCGCAATATCGAGCGTTTCGAGCATGCGGCTGCTGGTGTTGAGGCTGGTAAAATTTCTGGTGCGGTTGGTAATTTTGCCAACATCCCACCATTCGTAGAGCAATATGTCTGCGATAAATTGGGTATTCGTGCTCAAGAAATCTCTACACAGGTGCTTCCTCGTGACCTTCACGCTGAGTACTTTGCGGTTCTTGCCAGCATCGCAACTTCTATCGAGCGTATGGCAACGGAAATCCGTGGTCTTCAAAAATCGGAGCAACGCGAAGTAGAAGAATTCTTTGCTAAAGGGCAAAAAGGGTCTTCAGCAATGCCTCACAAACGCAACCCTATCGGTTCTGAGAACATGACAGGTCTTGCGCGTGTTATCCGTGGTCACATGGTGACAGCCTATGAGAACGTGGCTCTCTGGCACGAACGTGACATCTCTCACTCATCAGCTGAGCGCATCATCACACCGGATACAACCATCTTGATTGACTACATGCTCAATCGTTTTGGAAATATCGTTAAAAACTTGACAGTCTTCCCAGAAAACATGATCCGCAACATGAACTCGACATTTGGTTTGATTTTCAGCCAACGTGCCATGTTGACCTTGATTGAGAAAGGTATGACCCGTGAGCAAGCCTATGACTTGGTGCAACCAAAAACGGCCTACTCTTGGGACAATCAAGTAGACTTTAAACCGCTTTTAGAAGCAGATCCAGAAGTAACATCACGCCTCACTCAAGAAGAAATCGACGAAATCTTCAACCCTACATACTATACCAAACGAGTGGATGATATCTTTGAACGTCTTGGACTGGGTGATTAATTAAAAAATAAACAGCGAGATTGAAGCTCGCTGTTTATTTTTTATCGAAAAGACTTAGTCTTCTTTTCTTTTAGTGAGTCCATAGGCTGCTAGTGTGGCCATGAGTCCTGCTACTACTAGTCCTGCAGAATCGTGAGTTCCTGTTTCAGGAAGTTTTTTATCTGTTACCACAGGAGCTGGACCTTGAGGAAGAGCTTTGCTTTCCTCGGCAAGAGCAGTTGATGGAGTTGGTTGGCTTGATTTTTCTAGTTTTGGTTTTTCTTCAGCAATAGCGGCTTGTCCGTTTTCATCGCCTACATGTGTTACCAGAGTTCCGACTTCGACTATTTGAGTAACTGCTTCTTTGGTTACAAGACTATCTACAAGTGTTTTCACTTCCTTGCCATCAACAGTGCTCACAGAGTAGAAGTTGCTACGACGCCCGTTGACACCTTTAGTAATAACTTGCGTTTTTCCTTTGAGCAAGAGTGGATTTTCACGAGTCACTGTGGTAAATGGAATTTCTTCTTCTTGGACATCCAGTCTAGGTTTTGTTTCTGCAACTGGAGCAAGATCATGTTCATCACCTACATGTGTTACCATAGTTCCGACTTCGACTATTTGAGTAACAGCTTCCTGTGCTACGACACTATTTACAAGTGTTTTCACTTCCTTGCCATCAACAGTGCTCACAGAGTAGAAGTTTGTACGGTGCCCGTTGACACCTTTAGCAATGACTTGTGTTTTTCCTTTGAGCAAGAGTGGATTTTCACGAGTCACTGTGGTAAATGGAATTTCTTCTTCTTGGATATCCAGTCTAGGTTTTGTTTCTGCAACTGGAGCAAGATCATGTTCATCGCCTACATGTGTTACCAGGGTTCCGACTTCAACAATTTGCGTAACTGCTTCTTTGGTTACAAGACTATCTACAAGTGTTTTCACTTCCTTGTCATCAACAGTGCTTACAGAGTAGAAGTTTGTACGGCGACCGTTGACACCTTTAGTAATGACTTGTGTTTTTCCTTTGAGTAAGAGTGGATTTTCACGAGTTACTGTGGTAAATGGAATTTCTTCTTCTTGGATATCCAGTCTAGGTTTTACCTCAGTAGTTGGTGCAAGACCACTTTCATCACCCTTGTGAGTTACAGGAGCGCCGACTTCAACCACTTGGTTTACAACTTCTTTGGTTACCTGGCTATCAAGGACTGTTTCTGTTGTTTTTCCATTTTCAGTGAGTACAGAGATGTAATGAGTTCGTTCACCTTTGACTCCTGCTGTAATAATATTTTCCTGACCAGCTGGGAGGTTAGGATTTTCTTTCTTGATAACTTCAAATGGAATTTCTTCAGTTCTTGTGATGAGTTCTGGACTGGTTTCAACATTGGCAGCCACTTCATTTTCATCCAGGCTTCCTGAATGGGTTGCAGCTGGTTTGAGGCCTTGAAGAGCAGCTTTGAGCTTACCTACTAGTGCGTCTAGTTCAGCTTGTTTGCTGCGGTTGAGGTTGTAATTTAGAGCTGTTTTAGCTGCGTCAAGGGCCTCAAGACTTTCTTTACTATATCCTTCTAAGTTTGTAGGAATTTTAGCTAATTCTTCGCGGAGAGCATTATAATTAGCACGGAAGTAGTCTTTGTTGTGGTCTGCAAAGGCAGTCATGAGTTCAAAGATTTCCTCTTCCTTGTACTCAGCGCTTGGTCTATCTGCCCAGATTGAAAGCATACTTCCGACTGTTGGAAGATCTACTTCAGGATATTTGGTAGAAGCTAGTTGATTGAATGGTGTTTTTCCAGTATTCTCAATAGCTTTCTTGAGGAAACCACCACCATCTTCTGGTTTTTGACCGAGAATGTAGTACCAGTCACCGTTGGTATTCAAGAACTTATAACCCTTGCTTGCTAGATATTGAGGTGATGCAAGGTTGTAGCCCCACCAGCCTTTAGACCAGTAAGAAATCAATACATCTTTGTCAAATTGAACATCGTCCTTGTCCTCATAGTAGAAGCCATCGTTGAAGGCCATTGGTTGAAGCCCTCTTTCTTTAGCCATAGCAGCAAGGCTGTTAGAATAGTCTGCGAACTTGTTATAGAGTCCATACCATTTGAGGTAGTACCAACCTTGAGCGTTTGTCGCATCATTGGCATACTCATCTGTACCATAGTTGAAAATCTTTGATTTATCAGCAAAGTAATCCATATACTTACCGATAAGGGCTTTGGTAAAGTTAAGGGCTTCTTGATTTTCAAGGTCCATCGTGGTTTTTGAAACTTTATCAAAGTTGGCTTGAGGATTCGCGATGCCAAGTTTTTCCATGGCAACCAGCATAGCATCCATATGCCCTGGGCTATTAATAGCTGGAATCAGACCAATACCTTTTTCCTTAGTGTATTTAACAAGCTCTGTCACTTCTGCCTGTGTTAGTGCAGTACCGTTTGGATCGTCGTAGTAAGCTTTAGTTCCTTCGATAATAGCTTTTTTAACGTCATCACTAGCATAGGTTTTTCCGTTGGCAGTAATGGTCATATCATCGAGTAAGAATCGAAGTCCGTCATTTCCTAGAAGGAGATGAACATCAGAATATCCGAGCTCACTGGCCTTATCTACGATGCGTTTGAGTTGGTCAAGAGTAAAGTATTTGCGTCCAGCATCGATTGAAATCACCTTGTTTTTAGCAAGTTTTTCAACCTCACGTTTAGCATCTTCTTCTTTTTGAGCTTCTGGTGTGAAGGTCAAATTGCTGACTGCTTCTTGAAGTTTTGTAATTGCTTGGTCAATCGTGTCTTGTTGGGCACGGCTGAGGTTGCTATCGAGAGAGCGAATAGCTTTTTCAGCTTCTTTTACGGCCGCGACGCTTTCTGCAGTATAACGGTTAAGGTCTTTTGGTACCTCGTTAAGTGCTTTTTCTGCAGACTCATAATCAGCTGCGAAGTATTCAGCGTTAGAATTTGCGAATTGACGCATGAGTTTGAAGAGGCGTGATGGTGAATAACGTGCAGATGGAGTGTCAGCCCAAGCAGCTACCATACCACCGATGATTGGGATATCAGCTCCTTCTGTTTTTGGTACAGAAGTGATTGGTGTGTTTTTAATACCATTGAGCCCCTGATCGAGATTGTACCAGCCTTGGCCATCAGCGTTTCGTCCAAGAACGTAGTACCAAGCATCGTTAGTGTTTAGGATTTGGTGACCTTTTTCTACTAGAAGTTTAGAAGAAGCGACGTCGTAACCTCCCCAACCACCAGTCCACATTGAAACGATGATATCTTTGTCAAAAGTTCCGAAGCTAGTATCACTGTTGTAGTAAATACCATCATTGAAGGCCATTGGTTTTAGACCGTGCGATTTTACAATACGAGCTAGGTCATTGGCGTAGGCAATAAATTTTTCATATCCTTTTACAGGGTAGCCTTCGTTTGGATAGTATTTATCAGCTTGAAGAACGCTCCAACCTTTAGCGTTTGTTGCATCATTGGCATATTCATCAAGTCCGATGTTGAAGATCTCAGTCTTTTTCGCGAAATAAGCAGCATACTTGTCGATAAGGGCTTTTGTAAAAGCGACCGCTTGTTCGTTGTCAAGATCGACAGTACGGGCTGATTCCTTCCCAAAATAGTTAAAGTTAGGGTTTTGGATTCCCAATTCTTTCATGGCATTGAGAATCGCATCCATGTGACCAGGACTATTTACTGTTGGAATGAGACCGATACCTTTATCTTTGGCATAGTTAATCAGATCTGTCATTTGACTTTCTGTTAAGTGATTGCCGTTTGGATCGTTGTAATAATCATTCGTACCTTTTTCAATGGCACGTTTGACATCATCACTGGCATAGGTCTTGCCGTTAGCTGTGATGCTCATATCGTCCAACATGAAGCGGAGTCCATCATTTCCGACTAATAGGTGTAAATCAGTGTAGCCATAATGTTTCGCTTTGTCAATGATTTCCTTGAGTTGTTCTGGTGAGAAATATTTACGTCCAGCATCAATAGAAACAATTTTCTTTTTAGCTAGTTTTTCATTTACAGTTGCAGCACGTTCCTTTCCTGCCTCTGTTGCCGGTTTGTCAGCCTCTGCTTTCGCTTCATCTTTTTTAGCATCTTTTTCAGCTGGTTTATCCTTGTCAGTCTTGTCTGTATTTGACTCTTTAGAATCAGCCTCTTTCTTAGGGCTAGCTTCTTCTGCCTTTTTATTAGCAGTTTCTTTTTCAGCAGAAGTTGGAGTTACCACTTCTGCTTTATCACTAGGAGTTGAACTAACTTCCTCTTGTGGTTTTTCTTCTGTTTTTGGAAGACTAGCTACCTTATCAGCAGCTGGAGTTTCTGTTTCTACAGTTTTTGGAGCTTCTGGTTGAAGCTCTGCTTTAGGTGTTTCCTCAGTCCGATTTTCGGATGATTGAGGGGAATCAGAAACCGTATGGATGGTCGGTTGGTTTTCTGTAGTAGTAGGAGTAACTCCATCGGCTGTAACAGTCTGTGCTTGGAAGGCGAATCCAATTAGAACAGAAGCTGCTCCTACAGCGTATTTACGAATAGAAAAACGCTGTTGTTTTTCATGTTTCATTGCAAAACCTCCTGATTGCATTGTTATATTGATAGCGTTTACATAAATCAACACCTTTATTTTATTTCTTATATTAACGAGAGTCAAGAGGAGATGACAAAAAACTATAATAAGTATAAAAAAATATAAAATTTAAACTTAAGATTTCAGATTGGTCGGAAAAGATACATATATATATCTAGTAGAATCTTTTTGGTTCTATTTCTATAAAATATTCCACAAATTATAGAATCTTCCAAAAATAGGTAAGCGCTACCTTTTTGGTGTGGTATAATAAGTATAGAAAAAGCCCAAGCGATTAGGCTCAGGCTTTCTTCTTAGTGATCACGGTCACATGAAATGAATTTGATTTTGTAGTAATCTGCGCGTTTATATGTTTCGCTGTATGCGAGAACTTGACCAGTAGACTCTAGTTTAGTAGTCTTGGTTTGTAAAACGGTTGGGAATTGTTCATCGACTCCGAGGATCGAAGCCGCATGTTCTGGAGTTGGAAATGCTATTTCATTGATTTCTTCAAAATGTTCATCATTCATGTGAATGTGGTAATCCAATTTGAAACGGTTATAGATAGAGCTATAATATTCAAGATTTGGATAATTTGCGTTGATGTATTGTTCTGGAATGTAAGATGTATGGTAGATGTAGACAACACCACCTGTTTCGCGTACGCGTTCAATCTTGTAGTAGAACTGATCTCCGCGTAGTCCAAGTTTTTCTAAGTAGCTTAGTTTGTTTCCACGCTCAATAGAAAGGACGGTAACTTTATCATCTTTAGTTTCAAAAACTTCTACATCTGAAAACTCAACGAGTTTATGTTTGCGTGCGCGTGAAACGAATGTACCCTTTCCTTGTTGACGGACAATATAGCCATCCTTGGCAAGGTCGTTTAAGGCGCGGACAACTGTGATAGAACTCACATCATACATTGCAATCAATTCAGCTTCAGTGTAGAATTTATCTCCACTGGCAAATTGACCAGAAATGATTTTGTTCTTTAACTCATCTTTAATATATTGATACTTTGGAATTGCCATATTTTCACCTCGATTTTCCTTCTCCGTTAAAGATTTTACCATAAAACTGGAAAGAATAGTAGCCTTTTGAATAAAAAAATTAGAATAATAGGCTATAAGGTTAATTTACATAGGAATAAATAGAAAAATCTACATTTTTATACATGGTGCCAAAATGTTGTTATGACTATAGATTACAAGATTTTTATAAGTTTTTAGTGTAAAATTTAGTGAAAAATGAAAAAAATCGTGAAAACCTATTGACAAATGCAAGATATTGAGATATATTTACTATATCAACAAATGAAAGCGTAAACTTTAATTGTCAGAAGGTAAGAATATGACACGATTTGAGATACGAGATGATTTTTATCTCGATGGAAAATCATTTAAGATTTTATCTGGCGCCATTCATTATTTTAGGGTTCCTCCAGAAGATTGGTATCATTCGCTCTATAACTTGAAGGCTCTTGGTTTTAATACAGTAGAGACTTATGTGGCTTGGAATTTACACGAGCCTCGTGAGGGTGAGTTTCACTTTGAAGGAGCTCTGGATTTGGAGCGATTTCTTGAGACAGCACAAGATTTGGGTCTCTACGCTATCGTTCGTCCGTCACCCTTCATCTGTGCGGAATGGGAATTTGGTGGCTTACCAGCTTGGCTTTTAACCAAAGATATGAGGCTTCGTTCCTCAGATTCTGCTTATATTGAAGCTGTCGGTCGCTACTATGACCAGCTCTTGTCACGATTGGTTCCACATTTGTTGGACAAGGGTGGCAATATCCTCATGATGCAGGTTGAAAATGAGTACGGTTCTTATGGAGAAGATAAGGCTTATCTGAGAGCAATTCGACAGTTGATGGAAGAGCGTGGCGTAACCTGTCCCCTCTTTACATCAGATGGTCCATGGCGAGCTACTCTGAAAGCTGGAACCTTGATTGAAGATGACCTCTTTGTAACAGGGAACTTCGGTTCTAAGGCTCCATATAACTTTTCACAGATGCAGGAATTCTTTGATGAGCATGGCAAGAAATGGCCGCTCATGTGTATGGAGTTCTGGGATGGCTGGTTCAATCGTTGGAAAGAACCGATTATCACACGGGATCCGAAAGAGTTGGCAGATGCAGTTCGAGAGGTTTTGGAACAAGGCTCCATCAATCTTTACATGTTCCATGGTGGTACAAACTTTGGTTTCATGAATGGTTGCTCGGCTCGAGGAACTTTGGACTTGCCACAAGTCACATCTTATGATTACGATGCCCTTCTGGATGAAGAAGGAAATCCAACTGCCAAATATCTGGCGGTCAAGAAGATGATGGCGACACATTTTCCAGAGTATCCGCAGTTAGAACCACTCTACAAAGAGAGTATGGAGTTGGATGCTATTCCACTAGTTGAAAAAGTTTCCTTGTTTGAAACCTTGGATAGCTTGTCAAGTCCAGTAGAAAGCCTCTATCCTAAAAAGATGGAGGAGTTGGGACAAAGTTATGGCTATCTACTCTATCGAACAGAAACAAGTTGGGATGCAGAAGAAGAAAGACTTCGTATCATTGACGGTCGAGATAGGGCTCAGCTTTATGTCGATGGTCAGTGGGTCGAAACCCAATATCAGACAGAGATTGGGGAAGATATTTTTTATCAAGGCGAAAAGAAAGCGCTGTCTCGATTAGATATCTTGGTAGAAAATATGGGGCGTGTCAACTATGGACACAAGTTCTTAGCAGATACGCAACGTAAGGGAATTCGGACAGGGGTTTGTAAGGATTTGCACTTCTTACTAAACTGGAAACACTATCCACTTCCTCTAGACAATCCTGAGAAAATTGATTTTTCAAAAGGATGGGCAGAAGGACAACCAGCCTTTTACGCTTATGACTTTACAGTCCAAGAGCCAAAAGATACTTACCTAGACTTGTCTGAGTTTGGTAAGGGAGTTGCCTTTGTCAATGGGCAGAATCTAGGACGTTTTTGGAACGTCGGCCCAACCCTCTCGCTTTATATTCCTCATAGTTTCCTCAAGGAAGGAGATAACCGCATCATCATCTTTGAAACAGAAGGTGAATATAAAGAAGAGATTTATTTAACTCGTAAACCTACACTAAAACATATAAAGGGGGAAAATTTATGACAATTGTAGGATGCCGTATCGATGGACGTTTGATCCACGGACAAGTAGCCAATCTATGGGCTGGAAAACTAAATGTTTCACGTATTATGGTTGTAGATGACGAAGTTGTCAACAACGACGTTGAAAAGAGTGGTTTGAAACTTGCGACACCACCAGGTGTGAAATTGAGTATTTTGCCAATTGAAAAAGCGGCAGCTAATATTCTTGCTGGAAAATACGATAGCCAACGTCTCTTTATCGTGGCTCGTAAACCAGACCGTTTCCTTGGTTTGGTCGAAGCAGGTGTACCACTTGAAACCCTTAATGTTGGGAACATGTCTCAAACACCAGAAACTCGTTCTATTACACGTTCTATCAACGTAGTGGACAAGGATGTGGAAGACTTCCACAAACTGGCAGAAAAAGGTGTTAAACTTACTGCTCAAATGGTTCCAAATGATCCAGTTTCAGACTTTTTGAGCTTATTAAAATAGGAAAAAATTTTTAGGAGGTCATTGTTATGATACAATGGTGGCAAATTTTACTTCTCACTTTGTACTCAGCTTATCAAATCTGTGATGAGTTGACGATCGTTTCATCTGCAGGTTCCCCTGTATTTGCTGGTTTCATTACTGGTTTAATCATGGGAGATGTGACAACTGGTTTGTTTATCGGTGGTAGCTTGCAGTTGTTCGTTCTTGGAGTTGGTACCTTTGGTGGTGCTTCTCGTATCGACGCAACTTCTGGTGCGGTTCTTGCAACAGCATTCTCAGTTTCACAAGGAATCGCTACAGACCTTGCGATTACAACAATCGCTGTACCAGTAGCAGCACTTTTGACATACTTCGACGTTCTTGGACGTATGACAACTACTTTCTTCGCACACCGTATTGATGCTGCAATCGAACGCTTTGACTATAAAGCAATCGAACGCAACTACCTTCTTGGTGCTCTTCCTTGGGCTCTTTCTCGTGCCCTTCCAGTCTTCTTTGCCCTTGCCTTTGGTGGTGCATTTGTACAAACAGTAGTAGACTTGGTTAAACAATACCAATGGGTTGCAGACGGTTTGACTCTTGCAGGTCGTATGCTTCCAGGTCTTGGATTCGCTATCTTGCTTCGTTACCTTCCAGTTAAACGTAACCTTCACTACCTTGCTATGGGATTCGGTTTGACAGCTATGTTGACTGTTCTTTACTCAAACGTAACAAGTCTTGGTGGAGCAGTTGCTGGAATCATTGGCACTCTTCCTGCTGAAGTTGCTGAAAAAATTGGCTTTGTTAACAACTTCAAAGGATTGTCTATGATCGGTATCTCTATCGTGGGTATCTTCCTTGCAGTTGTTCACTTCAAGAACAGCCAAAAAGTTGCTGTAGCAGCACCTTCTACACCATCAGAAAGTGGGGAAATCGAAGATGACGAATTCTAATTACAAACTTACAAAAGAAGATTTTAATCAAATCAACAAACGTAGCTTGTTTACTTTCCAATTAGGTTGGAACTACGAACGTATGCAAGCTTCTGGTTACCTTTACATGATCTTGCCTCAATTGCGTAAAATGTATGGGGATGGAACTCCTGAATTGAAAGAAATGATGAAAGTTCATACTCAATTCTTCAACACTTCACCATTCTTCCACACAATTATCGCTGGTTTTGACCTTGCCATGGAAGAAAAAGATGGTGTGGGTTCAAAAGATGCCGTTAACGGTATCAAGACAGGTTTGATGGGACCATTTGCTCCTCTTGGAGATACAATCTTTGGTTCACTTGTACCTGCTATCATGGGATCTATCGCAGCAACTATGGCTATCGCTGGCCAACCATGGGGTATCTTCCTTTGGATCGCAGTTGCAGTTGCTTATGACATCTTCCGTTGGAAACAATTGGAATTTGCCTACAAAGAAGGGGTTAACCTTATCAACAACATGCAAAGTACTTTGACAGCTTTGATTGATGCTGCATCTGTACTTGGTGTCTTCATGATGGGTGCTCTTGTAGCAACAATGATCAACTTTGAGATTTCTTACAAATTGCCAATCGGTGAAAAGATGATTGACTTCCAAGACATCTTGAACTCAATCTTCCCACGCTTGCTTCCAGCAATCTTTACTGCCTTTATCTTCTGGTTGCTTGGTAAGAAAGGTATGAACTCTACTAAAGCGATCGGTATCATTATCGTTCTTGCAGTAGGTCTTTCATTCATCGGTAAATTCTTGCTTGGAATGGGCGCATAATTTATGAGTAAATCATTAATTTTGGTGAGTCATGGTCGTTTCTGTGAAGAACTTAAAGGTAGCACAGAAATGATCATGGGTCCACAGGACAACATTCATGCAGTGGCTCTTCTTCCAGAAGATGGTCCAGAAGAATTTACTGCAAAATTTGAAGCTGCTATCGAAGGATTGGATGATTTCCTAGTCTTTGCGGATCTTCTCGGTGGAACACCATGTAACGTGGTAAGCCGTTTGATTATGGAAGGTCGCGATATTGAACTCTACGCAGGGATGAATCTTCCAATGGTGATTGAATTTATCAATGCGAGCCTTACAGGTGCAGATGCGGATTATAAGAGCCGTGCTGCAGAAAGCATTGTAAAAGTCAATGACCTGTTAGCGGGCTTCGATGATGACGAAGATGAATAATACTCTTCGAAAATCAAATTCAAACTACGTCAGCGTCGCCTTGCCGTATAGATGTTACTGACTTCGTCAGTTCTATCTGCAACCTCAAAGCAGTGCTTTGAGCAACCTGCGGCTAGCTTCTTAGTTTGCTCTTTGATTTTCATTGAGTATAAGATGTAACAACGTGAAAATCGTTAGAACAGCTTGTATAAAATATACATGGGAATGGGAGTCACTCCCATTCCCATATTTTCAATAGGAATGAAACAACAATAGATTAGAGGAACTCTATGCTAAATTACACAAAAGAAGAATTACTTGAACTGGGTGCAGAAATCACGACTCGTGAAATCTACCAACAGCCTGATGTATGGAAAGAAGCTTTTGAAGCCTATCAAGCGAAACGGGAAGAAATTGCAGCCTTTCTGCAAGGGATCGCTGATAAACATGACTATATCAAGGTCATCTTGACGGGTGCTGGTACTTCTGCTTATGTGGGAGATACCTTGGTACCATACTTTAAGGAAGTCTATGACGAACGCAAATGGAATTTCAATGCCATTGCGACAACTGATATTGTTGCCAATCCAGAAACCTATCTGAAAAAAGATGTGGCGACTGTCCTTGTTTCCTTTGCTCGTAGTGGAAATTCACCTGAAAGTGTGGCGACGGTTGATTTGGCTAAAGCCTTGGTTGACGACCTCTATCAAGTGACCATTACATGTGCTGCAGAAGGGAAATTGGCACTTCAAGCCCATGGCGATGACCACAATCTCTTACTCTTGCAACCAGCTGCTTCCAATGACGCTGGATTTGCCATGACTTCTAGTTTTACGTCTATGATGCTAACAGCTCTCTTGGTCTTTGATCCTACAGAATTTGCTGTGAAAACTGAACGTTTTGAAGTTGTTTCTAGCCTTGCTCGTAAGATTCTAGACAATGCAGAAGATGTCAAAGAGCTTGTTGACCTCGACTTTAACCGTGTCATCTATCTAGGCGCTGGTCCTTTCTTTGGACTTGCTCACGAAGCTCAGCTCAAAATTTTGGAACTGACTGCTGGTCAAGTTGCGACTATGTATGAAAGCCCAGTCGGATTCCGTCACGGTCCAAAATCTCTTATCAACGAAGATACAGTTGTTTTGGTCTTTGGTACAACAACAGACTACACTCGTAAGTACGACTTGGACTTGGTTCGTGAAGTTGCGGGTGATCAGATTGCTCGCCGTGTTGTGCTTTTGAGTGATCAAGCCTTTGGTCTTGAAAATGTCAAAGAAGTGGCCCTTGGTTGTGGCGGTGTCTTGAATGATATTTACCGTGTCTTCCCTTACATTGTTTATGCCCAACTCTTCGCCTTATTGACTTCACTCAAGGTAGAAAATAAACCTGATACACCTTCTCCTACAGGTACCGTAAACCGTGTGGTACAAGGTGTTATCATTCACGAATATCAAAAGTAAGACAGTGTTTATGAATTCTTGACAAGAGGATTTGTAAACTATCAGATAAACCATAGATTGTCAGTAGGCTTTCTATGGTTTGTTTGCTTGAGAGAAATAGTAAAAGGAGAAGAGAATGAAAGCATACACAGAGCGTGTGTTTGGAAATGTTGAGGGCAAGGATGTCTTGGCCTATCGTTTTGAGACGGATGGTGGTTACCAGCTTGAGGTCATGACTTATGGTGCGACTATCTTGCGCTATCTCACGCCTGACAAGGCTGGAAATTTTGCCAATGTTATCTTGGGTTTTGATGATTTTGATAGCTATGTAGGCAATAGCCCCAAGCATGGAGCTAGCGTAGGTCCTGTGGCAGGCCGTATTGCAGGTGCGACCTTTGAGCTTAATGGCAAGAACTATGACCTTGAAGTCAACAATGCTAGCAACTGTAACCATAGTGGTTCAACTGGTTGGGATTCTAGCTTGTTTGAACTAGTTGAAGTGAGCGACCATGGTTTGACCCTCTACACAGAGCGTACAGCTGGGACAGGAGGATTTCCTGGAAATCTCAAGATTTGGATTAGTTATCGCTTGGAAGAAACTGGTGCCTACGAAATCAGCTACAGGGTAACGACCGATCAGGATACGTTGGTCAATCCAACCAACCACAGCTATTTCAACTTGTCTGGAGATTTCACGCAGACGATTGACCGTCATGTCTTCCAACTTAACACAGAGGGCATTTACCCAATTGCTCCCGACGGTGTTCCTGCCAAAACTCCAGATGCTACTCGTGATGTGGTTAAACACATTTACAATGGTGCCTTGTTGAAGGATATCTTTGCAGAAGAAGACGAACAAATCCAGCTAGTATCTGGTTTGGACCACCCATTTGCCCTTCCTGCAGGTCATGACAATGCTGGTTTCCTTTATGACCAAAACTCAGGTCGCTTCTTGCTTTTCAAGACAGAGGCTCCATGCTTTGTAGTCTACACAGCAAACTTTGTGGATGAGAGTGTCATCATAGGAGGTCAGCCAATGGTACAGCACAATGGGATTGCACTTGAAGCGCAAGCTTTACCAGATGCCATTCACAGTGATCTCAAAGACCAAGTCATTCTTAAAGCCGGTCAAACCTTTACAAGCAAGACACGTTATGAGCTTGTTGTGAAATAAAAATTTAGAGATATGATAGGTATTCCAGAAATTAGGTATCTAATTTTAGGGATGCCTTTTATTATTACCCTATTTGTATATCTATCCCTAGAATCTTTTTTTAAATTGATGTATAATGGGAAGAGTTGTATATTTTACCATAATTTAATATACTAATTTAAAAATGTAAAAAGAGGGGAATATGAATTTCAAAACTACTGGAGAAGAAAGACAGAATTTCTCATTAAGAAAATTGGCAGTTGGCCTTGTATCTGTAGCTGTTGCGTGTTTCTTTTTGATGGGAACTGGCCTACAGACTGTATCTGCCCAAGAATCTCATGCCGTTAATTATACTTATGTTTTAGAGTCGGATTTGACTGATGAAGAGAAGACTCTCTTAGTTACATCCCTACCACAAGTAGCGGAAGAATCTGATGCGACTTACTATCTGGTTTATCGAGCCAATCAAGTATTGCCCAATACGGGGACCAGCTCTTCATTAGGGACTGTTGCCTTGGTGGCAGGCCTTAGTTTATTGATTGTAGTAGTTCTTAAGGGACGTGATGGCAAGAGCAAGATTAGTCGATTCTTGTTAGTAAGCGCTCTAGGCAGTCAGTTGCTGTCTCCAACTGCCCTTGCCTTGACTAGCGAAACACTAGCTGCTTATAACACCCAACTATCGGTTCAGGCAGGAGATGCCTTGCCAGCCCCGGTTGATATTCCTGGTTATACATACATAGGATATGTGAAAAATAAAGTAGACGTTGTTAAGCAATCAGATAAACAGAAGGCGCATGACAGCAAGTCTAACTTAGAAAATGTAGATAGATCAGTGGTAGAGCCCCAACAGCAAGATAGTAATGAAACTGTAGTGCAAGCAAAGGGAACTCAAGAACCGGGTCATGAGGGCGATGCCCTAGTTCAACCCGTTCAACCGACTTATACAGAACCCGTTAGCACCCAAGGCACACAAGAGTCAGGCCATGAAGGCGAGGCTCTAGTTCAACCAGTGCAACCGGCCTACACAGCACCAATCAGTACTCAAGGGAGCCAAGAGCCGGGTCATGAGGGCGATGCCCTAGTTCAACCCGTTCAACCGACTTATACAGAACCCGTTAGCACCCAAGGCACACAAGAGTCAGGTCATGAGGGTGATGCCCTAGTTCAACCATCGCAACCAGCATACACAGATCCAATCAGTACTCAAGGGACGCAAGAGCCAGGTCATGAGGGTGAGGCTCTAGTTCAACCCGTTCAACCAGCGTATAGAGCCCCAATTAGCACTCAAGGCCCACAAGAGTCAGGTCATGAGGGTGAGGCTCTAGTTCAACCCGTTCAACCAGCGTATAGAGCCCCAATTAGCACTCAAGGCACACAAGAGTCAGGTCATGAGGGCGAGGCTCTAGTTCAACCAACGCAACCAGCCTACACAGTACCAATCAGTACTCAAGGCACACAAGAGTCAGGTCATGAAGGTGAGGCTCTAGTTCAACCCGTTCAACCAGCGTATACAGATCCAATCAGCACTCAAGGTACCCAAGAGTTGGGTCATGAAGGTGAGGCCCTAGTTCAGCCAAGTAAGCCGTCTTATACAGAACCCGTCAGCACTCAAGGTACCCAAGAGTCGGGTCACGAGGGTGAGGCTGCTGTAGTAGAGGCCCTCCCTGAACTGCCTTTGACAAGCAATCATCGTACAGTAACAGAAACCATTTCTCATGAAACTGAAGAAATTGAAGATGCGACTATCTTAAAAAATCATCGAGAAGTTGCTCAAAAAGGAAAAGATGGTTTAAGGACTATCGAATATGAAGATTATCTCGTAGATGGTAAGGTGCAAGCTAGCAAGGAAATCTCACGTACAGAAGTAGAGCCAACCAAAGAGATTGTCAAGGTTGGTAGTCTTGTTAAAACCAAACCAACAGTTGAAATTACTAATCTTGTCAAAGATGCGACCCAAAAAGCTGTAGCGGTCACCTATCACTTAGATGATCAAACGTCTGCTTTTGTTAAGGCTAAGGCCCAAATTTTTCAAAATGGAACACTGATTAAAGAAGTGGATTTGAAAGATTTATCCGTTCAGCAAACGATTGATGGATTGGACTACTATACTCCTTATACAATTAAGACTTACCTGACCTATAATCTAGGCCAATCTGATCAAGAAAGTACAGAAGTATCAACGAAAGATTTTCAGTTAGACTATAAGAAAATTGAAATCAAAGATGTGGATGAAGTGGGGCTCTATGGTAAGGAAGATGGTCACTACCGTCGTTATCTGAACTTATCAGAAGTACCAAGCGATTTGTCACCTTATTTTGTCAAAGTCAAATCAGACAAGATGAAGGAAATGTTGCTACCAGTTAGCTCTATTAAGGAAACAGAGGATGGGAAATACAAGGTAACCGTTGCCTTCAATGAACTGGTTCAAGAGAAAGGTTCAGCATACAAGGATAACTATAGCTTCACAATTGATAAGCAAAAGATTGCCAAGGACGGTGTCTATACTTCCTTCAAGAAACTGATTGCTGCCATGCAGGGTAATCTCGCTGGAACCTTTAGAATTGGAGCTGATATGACAGCTGATGAAGTGGCCCTAGCTAAGGGACAAACCAGCTATGTGACAGGCACTTTCACTGGTAATCTTATCGGTGCGAGTGATGGGCAGCCATTTGCGATTTATGATCTTAAGACAGCCTTGTTTGATAACTTGACCAAGGCTACTGTGAAAGATATTGACCTTAAAGCGGTAGCGATTAAGAGTCAAGAAGACACAGCTAGCCTAGCAAAAGTAGCTACTAATAGTCAGATTAGTAATGTAGCTGTAGAAGGTCAATTGACAGGTAGCAAGTCAGTGGCAGGTTTGGTAGCGAAGGCTCAAGATACAGAGATAAGCAATAGTTCCTTTACAGGTAGCATTCAGGCCAAGCATACGGATGCTTCTCCTTACTATGTGGGAGGTATAGCAGGGCTCCTATCTGGTAATAAGGCTAAGATTGATAAGGTAGCCGTTGATGCAAATATTTCTAGTAATGCCCGCAACAATGACCAATTTGCTGGAGGTATTGTAGGGAAAGTTCAAAGTGGTGCTTTGGTTTCTCATGCATTAGCAAGTGGAACCATCCTCAATACGACAACCTATCCACGTGTCGGAGGTATAGCTGGCTCTACATGGCAAAATGGCCGTATCCATCATGTCGTTAGCATGGTTAATGCTGGAGATGGTTATGCCATCACAGGAGACCAATATAAGGGAGCGGACATCAAAGACGCCAGCACTACCGTTGAGAACAAGAAGGCCGATCTCTATGCGATCCCAATCACCCAATATCAGGCTAGAGAAAAGGTTCAGTCTTATGGTATGACAGTGACACTAGACGATACAGGTCAAACACTCAAGGACAATCAACGAAGTGTGGACTATACTCAGTTAAGCCAAGGCCAAGCTAGTCGAAAAGTTGCTTATCACAATATTGAGAAATTGATGCCTTTCTACAACAAAGAGTTAGTGGTTCACTATGGAAATCAAGTAGATCCTACTGATAAGCTCTATACTACAGAACTGCTGGACGTTGTACCAATGAGGGACAATGATATCATCACAGATATTCAAGCCAATAAAGCAACGATCAATAAACTGATGTTGCATTTTGCTGATAATACAATCAGTTATCTAGATGTCACCTACAAAGAAGACTTCAAAAATACACAAATTGCAGAGTACAGCGTAGCAGGCAAAAACTTTATCTTTACACCAGAAGCCTTTTTATCTGACTATACGAAAGTGACCAATCAGGTCCTAGCAGATTTGCAAGGAGTTGAATATGACTCGGCAGCCATGAGAAGAGTTCTGGGTATTGAGGCAGATGCGTCGCTTGATCCGCTATATTTGGATAAAGAATTCAAAAAAGTTAAGGCTAATATCGGCGAACATCTCCGTAAAGTGCTAGCCATGGACAAGTCTATCAATACGATGGGAGATAGTATAGCAACCTACATCAGCGAAAAAATCAAGAACAACAAGGAAGCTTTCTTGCTTGGTTTGACCTACCTCAATCGCTGGTACAATATCAACTATGATCACATCAATACGAAGGATCTCAATACCTATAAGTTTGACTTTGATGGCAATAGCACAGCTTCAACCTTGGATACCATCATTGCCCTAGGTCAGAGCGGTATGGAAAATCTCAAGGCGTCAAATAATATAAGTGTCTATGAAACAACCCTGGCCCCTGCAAAAGGTCGCAAGACAGTGACTGATTTACTGGAGTCTTACAGAAAACTCTTCCTACCAACTAAAACCAATAATGAATGGTTGAAGAGCAATACCAAGGCCTATATCGTAGAGAATAAATCAGCGATTCCAGAAGTGCGTGCCAAACAAGAGTCAGCAACACCGGATAGTAACTATACACTGGGAGTCTATGACCGTATTACGGCGCCAAGTTGGAAATTAAAAAACATGCTCCTACCGCTATTGACATTGCCAGAAGAAGATGTTTATG
Organism: Streptococcus gwangjuensis; assembly: GCF_028156745.1. GTDB lineage: Bacteria > Bacillota > Bacilli > Lactobacillales > Streptococcaceae > Streptococcus > Streptococcus gwangjuense_A. Next base: position 175,315 of record NZ_JAODJG010000039.1, on the reverse strand, counting down.
TGATTTCAAATCTTTCTACCTTGGCCTTTGGTGGCTACGAACGCTATCGTGACCGTGTCAATAATACAGTCTTATCAGGAGAAGAATTGCGTCAGTATGTCCGTGCTAAGGTCGACCAATCGGCTGAGTGGCAACGAGACCACTACGATATCTGGTACCATCTCCTTTCACCAGAATACAAAGAAAAACTCTTCCGTTCAGTCATGGTGTCAGATGGCTTTGGTATGAAAGATAGCAATAGCAAGTATTACTGGGCTACCCTGTCTGATAAGGCCATTGCTTCTATCTACAACTTCTTTGGACCAACTGGTAAGTGGTATGGGGAAAGCAAAGGAGCTGGAGCCTATGCCAACGGTTCTGAGGTCCACTATGTCAGCGACCGCTTGTTGGATAAATACGGAACATCAGTCTATACCCATGAAATGGTTCATAATTCTGACGGACATATTTACTTTGAAGGAAAAGGTCGTCGTGAAGGATTGGGAGCAGAGTTGTATGCCTTAGGACTGTTGCAATCTGCTGACAGTCTAGATAAGGATGCTATTGTCTTGAATACTCTCTATAAAGGGGATAAGGATTCACCAACTCGCTTGCATACTTATGATCCGACAAGCCGCTTCACATCAGCCGCAGCCTTGCAAGAGTATGTGCACGGTATGTACGATGTCTTGTACACCTTGGATGCTATGGAAGCCAATGCTATTTTAACCAAGTCTAATGATGTCAAGAAAAAATGGTTTAGAAAAATAGAGAATTTCTACATTGAGGACAAGTACCATAAACAAACTCATGCTGGAAACTCTGTTCGTCCATTGACAGATGCTGAAGTAAGTAAACTAACCAGTCTGGATGCCTTGATTGACAATGATATCATCAACCGTCGGGCTTACCGTGATAAGAGCGACTATACTCGTAATGGCTATCATCTGATCAGCATGTTCTCACCGATTTATGCTGCCCTCAGTAATCCAAAGGGTGCGCCTGGTGACATCATGTTTAGAAAGACAGCCTACGAATTGTTGGCAGAAAAAGGTTACCAAGATGGGTTCTTACCATATGTATCCAACCAATATGCAGAAGAAGCTAAACGCAATGGGGACATCACCTATTCAGATTGGCTTAGGAAAGATGTGGGCCTCATCACTGATAGTCTCGTCTTGAAAAATGTCTTTGCCAACAAATACGGTTCATGGGCTGATTTCAAGAAGGATATGTTTGATCAACGTATTCGTAAGCAAGATCAGTTGAAACCAATCACCATTCAGTACGAACTTGGTGTACCAAACAGCAGCAAGGAGATTACAATTCGTTCAGCAGCCCAAATGCAAGAACTGATCAATCAAGCAATGGCTAAAGATGTGGCTAACATTGACCGTACGACAAGCCATGCTCCTGCAAGCTGGGTACACTTATTAAAACAAAAAATCTACAATGCCTACCTACGTAGCACAGATGATTTCAGAGAATCGATTTATAAACAATAAGAAAACTCCCCCACGCTATCCTGTCTAATCCAGTCTATCTTGCAGATGGTCAGTCTTTGTGATAGAATAGCATAAAGTCCTTTTGAGGGGGAACTTGCTAGGAAATCCCCAAGCATTGTAACGGATGAACCACCCTCGCCTTTTTGTGAGGGTGGTTTTTCCTTTGTAAGTAGAAAATAAGAGAGAAAGAGTCTACATCATGTCGAGAATTGTCAGCATCCATCCAGCCAAGGAAATCCATCGTTATGGCTTTGAGAGTACCCAGGTCTATCGAGCCCGCATAGCACGCCATCTGGGTTTGGAATATGTTCACCTTGTATCGAGCCCTTAGCTTCGTCCTGACTGGAAGAAAGACTTGATCAAGTTAGGATTTTTAGAAAAAGAACTGATATGTGTTCCGCATAGTTTTTCAGATATAGGCCATGCAGACTTATCAGTGAGACCAGAAAGTCTAACGCTAGCAGACGGAGATCAGGTGGAGCTCAATGAAGATGGTTTTGTGGCCTCAGTTACCTTAGGAGATGGCTCGGGGAGATATTACTACACCAAGGGTCCCTTCTTGTTTGAAGATTTCAAGGAGAAGGAACTTCGTTGGTATCATGAAAATGGAGAACTGGCCCTGGAAGGACGCTTTATCGATCCCTTCAAAGAACCCTCTCCTGTAACCATCTTTTACCCAGAGTATATCTATCGTATCGAGGGAGAAATCCGTTCTGAGGAGGACTTGCTGGTCAAGTTCCTAGCCAGATGGGCCCAGCAAACCGATCTCTTCATCCGTGATCAACAAATCGTTCCCAAACCCAGCCTCTGGCGTTATATGGAAAATACGGATAAAAATTATTACGAAGTCGTCCATGAAAATATCATGCGAGACTTACGCCTCGCCAATCTTCGCCAGACAAATAAATACTTGGTTGCCAGTGAAGTGTTAACTGATACGTTAGCGAAACAAGGGTATGACACCAAGTTTTTACCACCAATGTTTACAGAAAAATTTGGTCAGCTAAGAAAAATCGGACCTGTTTTGGACTATTGTCTAGTGGGCCATATGGGAGAAGGCAAGAACGTTGAACTTGTCATTGAAGCCTTTATCGAACTCTACAAACGTGGCTCCAAGGTCCAGATTACCTTTTATGGTGGTACAGAGGATCGTCTAGAAGAGCTACGCAATCGCTACGACCTGCCACCAACCATTCACTTTAAAGGTATCGTTGACGAGGTCCCTTATCATCTCCACCAATGCTATCTGTCGGCTAGCTATACAGAATTATTTGCCAATGCCTGTGTCGAAGCCCTCAATCAAGGCTTACTGGCTTTGTTATCAGATGTGGAGATTGCCCATCGTTTTTATGCTGGCCAGTCCAACGCTATCAACTTGTTTAAAACTAAATCAGAGTTGATTCAAAAGATAGAAGAGATGGAAGAGCCTGATTTTTATCTATCGAATGAAAAAAATCTAGCCTTAGCCTCTCGCTATTCTCTGGAAAAAGTGGCTCAGATATACAGAGAACTACGAGATAGGAACTTATAGGATGTTGTAAGTTGATCAATCTAGCTTTTCTCACTGGTCCAATACAATAGAAAATCAAAGGAAAACTATATGAAAGCAAAATCTAAACCCATAGCCGTCATTTTAATCCGTTCGGGTTCGCGCGGCTTAGTGGATAAAAATATCAAACCGCTTGCAGGCAAACCCTTGGTTTTCTATACCATCGAAGTCGCTCTAGCCTCCAAGCTATTTAGTGACATCTGGGTTTCCTCAGATTCACAAGCCTATCTAGAACTCTGTCGTCAAGCCTATCCAGAGATTCGTTGTGTTCACAGACCAAAAGAATTGGCCTTGTCGACAACCTCTAGCTTAGAGACCTTACGCGACTTTTTGCAGCCCTTTGAGGAAGAACAGGTCTTTGTGAATCTACAGGTGACCTCGCCCCTGAGAGAGGTGGAGCACCTCATCGAGTCCTACCAACTCTACTGTCAGTCTGGCGCCGACCATCTGATTTCTTGTGTTAAGGCGGACAAAAGTCGTAGTCTTTTCTTGCAGCTAGAGGAGTCAGCTTTTATCCGTCCACCTCAGGTTTCTAAGCACTATGCTCGGCAAAAAGAGCCTGTCTATTACTATCCCAACGGTAGTATCTGGATTTCTCGCAAGGATCTTTACCTACGAGATGAGACCTTTTACACGGATAAGACAGTAGCCTATGAAATGCCCAAACTCTATTCTTATGATATCGACGATGCCCTGGACTTTGAAGTTGTTGAGACCTTGCTGCACCATCACCACCTAGGAGAATCAAAGAGATGAAACACCTCATCATTGCCACAACGCCCTTGCAGGCCAAGATTGCCCAGCATATCAAGGGACTCTATCCTAATCAGGATTTTGTCAGCCTTTATGTCAGTCCTGTCAAAAATGCTCGTCAGGAGCATTATGCTAAGGATTTTGACTATGTTCACTATCCTCAGGATGCAGAGGACTTGGCTCAGATTTGTCAGGAGCTGGCCGGAGACTATGGCACCATCTTTTATGCTAGTTTTGACAATAGCTTGATTCTGGACTTGGTTGCTAGTTCGACCTACCAACACCTCATGAGTTTTGATGATGGCTATGCGGATATTTACCCTTTGGGAATGTATGCCCTCCCTCTTCAACCCAGTCAGGTGGGGCCTTTGGGCTTGACCAGAGATGACTTGATTGAGCGGACGGAAAAGCACTATACCCTCTATCGCAGCGACTACCATGTCGTAGCTAGAGAAAAGCTGGTCTATTTGGAGCATTTTTTTGACTTACCTCAAGTACCCGTTTCAAATGGTAAGACGGTCAAGGTTCTGCTGGGGCAAAAGTTCTCCGAAGAGGACGACCAAATCTCTATCCGCTTTATCAGTACCTATGCCAAGGCCTTGGCCATTGACCTCTATCTACCTCATCCCAAGGAAACCTTCACTATCCCAAACGTGACTTACTTGGAGACAGACTTAATCTTTGAAGATGTCCTTGCCCAACTCTTTCAAGAATATGAGTTCGTTCATGTTTATCACTTCACCTCGTCTGTCAGCCTCCACTTACAAGACCTACCCCATGTGACCATTACAGGCATTTCCCTCCCCTACTATGAGGACCGTCAAAAAGAATTGCGACGATTAGGTTGTCAGTTTGAAACGGTTTCACTTGGCTGGTAGCATAAATGTATATTTTTAAATATGCAAATCCATACCTCTGTATGGATTTTTTATATATAAACATAGTTAAAAACTATAGTTTGAATGATCAAAAAGTGCTTAAATTTCTTGTGTAAGCGTTATAGAAGTGTCGGGATTTCGAGTTTATTATTCATTTTTATTATAACAATATAATATACTTTGAAAATCATGCAAAAATAATAGTAAAGGATACTAAGAATGTTTATAAATAAAAAAGAAAAATTTTCCATTCGTAAGTTTAAAGACGGTCGTTCAGACTCAGTCAAAATCGGTACAGTCGCTCTGATTGTTGGTGCAGCCCTTGCAATGGCAGGACAAACCCATACTGTAGAAGCGGCGATGAAAGAAAACAGCGACAACACAACAACGATCTCAAATGATAAGGGGTCAGTGATTGTAGATACAGCTAATATTCAGAACCCGGATGCAGGTATGCAATTTTCAACTGATCCAACTGATACAGGAACAAAAGAAATTACAAAAACTGGAAAAGTAGATTACAAATATGTAACTGCTGACGGTAATACTGTACTAGAAGAAAACAAAAACCAAGACTCTGGTGATAACAAGACAATCTCTACAAATTATGATGTATACGGTAAATCAGGAGAAGTATTCAAAGAAACAACAGGTGGAGATGCACAAGATAGCGACCTAAACGATGCTAAAGAAAATGGTAAGAAAGAAACTATCGAAAAAGATGGGAAGACTTACCACCTAATCGGAGAACCTAAGGTTGAAACTACTGGAAACGGTGGAGGAGTGTACTCTGACACAACTCTAGGTGATGTAACTGCGAAATTGACTCCAGAAGGGTTAAGTAACGCAGAAGGTAAAATCACTTATGATACTGTAAAACCCGGTGGAAAAGCTTGGATCGTTGAACAAACAGGAAAAGGAACATATGGTAAATATGTACTTGCAGATTCAGGAACTATCACATCTGATGATAAAATGATTGAGGCCTTCAAGTCTGGAGAAGCAGCTGCGAAAAACTTCACTTCAGCTAATGTAACTGCGGATGGTGGAATTAAAGAAGGAGACTATGTTTTCGTTCTTGAGAAAAATACGTATGTAACTGTGAGCGATCAAACTCCTCCAATTACAGGGGTGATACCGTTATCACCTAAAGATAATGTTGCAGATGATGAAGAAGGTAGTGGTGCTAGTATAGATAGAACATATGCAATGGTTCAAAAATTTAAAGCAGCTCCAGATACTGCAACAGGAGAAGCAAACAGAACTTTTGTAAAAAACTATCTTGCCTATCTTCAAGAAAAAGGGTTGGAAGATAACACCCTTAATTTCAAACGATATATCTCTGTCGGAATAGCTGCAAAAGGTGGGGAGCTTAATGCGATAAAGGCTGATACTGGAGACCAAGTTGATGATAAAGGCAGACCTACAACGGATGTAACAGCTAATTTTAATGAAGTTTATGAAAATAATACAAGTAAATTTGGTGATGATATTAATCTTAATCTTGGCGCTTTTAATCCAGAGATTGAAGAGTATTCTTACCGTGATGAAATCACTCCACTTCGTGCCTACCGTTTAGCAAGTGGAACTACGACAATCACTTACACTTATGCAGAAGAAAAAACTCGTGAAATCGAGAAAAAAGGTTCTGTAGTCGTTAACTATAAAACAGAAGATGGCACAGAATTAAAAGCTCCTTACACTGATACTCCTGAAACAGTAGCTGAAGTAGTAACTGAACATTACTATGTTGATGCTAATGGGCAAGAAGTGGTAGTAGAAGATAAGACTGTTAGAACACCTAAAAACGTAGCGTATAATACTAAAGAAAACGAAACTGAAAAACCTCAAAAACTGACAGATGCAGCTGGAAATGTTTACTACCTAAACGAAGCAAACACTATGACATCCGTAAATGATACAGAAACTACATCACCAGCTGAAACAGGAACAGTAGTAGAAGGTGTTACAAAAGTAACTTACATCTATGGAAAAGCTGGATCAGTAATCGTTAACTACAAAACTGAAGATGGAACTCCACTTGCCGGAACAGTAGTAGACGAAGATGGGGCTGGTAAAACTGTAGAATCAGGTGCAAAAGATACTGATAACGGTAAACCAGGTTCAGCTTATAACACTGCAGACAACGGAATGAAACCAACTCGTATTAAAACTGCAGAAGGCAAAGTATACGAATTAGTTCCAGACTTAACTGAAGGTGAAGAAGAAGGTGAGGTTGAATCAGGAACAACTAAAGAAGTAACCTACGTTTATAAAGAAGTTAAAGGTAATGTTGTCGTTAAGTATGAAGATACTGAAGGTAACACACTTGCTGATGACGAAAAAGATGAAACAGATGCTTCTCTAAATGTTAAATACGATACAGCTGACCACAAAAAAGAATCTATCGAGAAAGATGGTGTTAAATATTACTTAACAGCTAAAGAACTGAAAGATGGTTCTAAACCAGCTACTGGAGACGTAGTAGAAGGAACAACTACAGTAACTTACGTTTACGAAAAAGCTGGATCAGTCATCGTTAACTACCAAACAGAAGACGGAACTCCATTAGAAGGAACTGCAGATGGTGCAAATGTAGCTTCAGGTGCAAAAGACACTACAGACGCTAAAGCAGGAACTGACTACAACACTGCAGACAACGGAATGAGACCAAACCGTATTACAACTGCAGAAGGTAAAGTATACGAATTAGTACCAACAGCAACTAAAGGTGACGAAACTGGTAAAGTTGTTGCAGGTGAAACGAAAGAAGTAACCTACGTTTATAAAGAAGTAAAAGGGAACGTAGTCGTTAAGTATGAAGATACTGAAGGTAACGTAATCGCTGAAGACGAAAAAGACGAAACAGATGCTTCTCTAAACGTTAAATACGATACAACAGACCACAAAAAAGATGAAATCACTAAAGATGGTGTTAAATACTATCTAACAGCTAAAGAGCTTAAAGACGGCTCTAAACCAGCTACTGGTGATGTTGTTGAAGGAACAACTACAGTAACTTACGTTTACGAAAAAGCAGGACAAGTAGTCGTTAACTACCAAACAGAAGACGGAACTCCAATAGTAGGTGTAGATGCAGCTGGTGCTAACGTGGCTTCAGGTGCAAAAGACACTGTTGACGGAAGACCAGGTTCAGCATATGATACTTCTGATAACGGAATGAAACCAAACCGTATCACAACTGCAGAAGGAAAAGTATACGAATTAGTGCCAACAGCAACTAAAGGTGATGAAACTGGTAAAGTTGTTGCGGGTGAAACGAAAGAAGTAACCTACGTTTATAAAGAAGTTACTGGTGACGTAGTAGTTCACTATGTTGATACAGAAGGTAAGACAATCGCAGCTGATAAAGATGACCTTAAAGGTGCATCTCTAAGCGAAAAATATGACACTGCTGTGGATAACAAACCAGAAAAAATCACTGCAGAAGACGGAACTGTATACTACATTACAAAAGCTGGTCTTAAAGATGACTCTAAACCAGAAACTGGAAACGTAGTAGAAGGTAAAACTGATGTAACTTACGTTTATGAAAAAGCTGGATCAGTCATTGTTAATTACCAAACAGAAGACGGTACTCCATTAGTAGGAACTGCAGACGGTAAAGATATTGCTTCAGGTGCGAAAGACACTGACAATGGAAAACCAGGTTCTGAATACAACACTGCAGATAATGGAATGAAACCAACTCGTATCACAACTGCAGAAGGAAAAGTATACGAGTTAGTACCAGCATCAACTAAAGGTGATGAAACAGGTACTGTAGAAGCTGGTCAAACTAAAGAAGTAACATACGTTTATAAAGAAGTAAAAGGTAATGTTGTTGTTAAGTACGAAGATACTGAAGGTAACGTACTTGCTGAAGACGAAAAAGACGAAACAGATGCTTCTCTAAACGTTAAATACGATACAGCAGACCACAAAAAAGACGAAATCACTAAAGATGGAGTTAAATATTACTTAACAGCTAAAGAATTGAAAGATGATTCTAAACCAGCTACTGGAGATGTTGTTGAAGGTACAACTACAGTAACTTATGTTTATGAAAAAGCTGGACAAGTAGTCGTTAATTACCAAACAGAAGACGGAACTCCGTTAGTAGGCGTTGACCCAGCTGGTGCTAACGTAGCTTCAGGTGCCAAAGACACTGTAGATGGAAAACCAGGATCAGACTATAACACTTCTGACAACGGAATGAAACCAGCTCGTATCACAACTGCAGAAGGCAAAGTATACGAACTAGTACCAACAGCAACTAAAGGTGATGAAACTGGTAAAGTTGTTGCAGGTGAAACGAAAGAAGTAACCTACGTTTATAAAGAAGTAACTGGTGATGTAGTGGTTCACTACGTTGATACAGAAGGAAACGTCATTGCAGAAGATAAAGAAGATACGAAAGGTGCTTCTCTAAACGCTAAATATGACACAACTGACAACAAACCAGAGAAAATCGAAAAAGACGGAACTGTTTACTACTTAACAGAAAAAGCTCTTAAAGATGACTCTAAACCAGAAAACGGAGACGTCGTTGAAGGTAAAACTGAAGTAACATACGTTTACGAAAAAGCTGGACAAGTAGTCGTTCATTACACTGATGAAAAAGGTAACACTATTCAAGTGGACGCTGTTGATACAAAAGACGGCAAACCAAACGCTGACTACAACACTGCTGATAACGACATGAAACCAAATCGTATCACTACTCCAGAAGGAAAAGTATACGAATTAATCCCTCAATCAACTAAAGGTGATGAAACTGGTAAAGTTAAAGCTGGAGAAACTACAGAAGTAACTTACGTCTACAAAGAAATCACAGGTAATGTCGTCGTTCACTACGTTGATACAGAAGGAAACACAATTGCTGAAGATACGAAAGATGTAGAAAATGGATCACTAAGTGAGAAATATGACACAACTGACAACAAACCAGCTAAACTTGAAAAAGATGGTACTGTTTACTACTTAACAGCTAAAGAATTGAAAGACGGTTCTAAGCCAGAAAACGGAGCTGTTGTAGAAGGTACTACAGAAATCACTTATGTATACGAAAAAGCAGGAAACGTTCTTGTTCATTACGTAGACGAAGCTGGAAACACACTTCAAGCAGACGCTGTTGATACAAAAGACGGAAAACCAGGAGCTAAATACGATACTTCTGATAACGACATGAAACCAACTCGTATTACTACTCCAGAAGGAAAAGTATACGAACTCGTCCCAGCATCAACTAAAGGTAACGAAACTGGTGATGTTGAAGCAGGTAAGACTACAGAAGTAACATATGTGTACAAAGAGGTTAAAGGAAACGTAGTCGTTCACTACACTGATGAAGCGGGTAACACAATCGCTGAAGATGTTAAAGATACGACTGACGGATCAGTAAGCTCAGCATATGACACAAGTGACAACAAACCAGCTACAATCACTACAAAAGATGGTAAAGTCTACGTACTTGTACCAACTTCAACTAAGGGTGAAGAGTCTGGTAAAGTAACAGAAGGAACTACAGAAGTTACTTACGTTTATAAAGACGTCAAAGAAGAAGCTTCTAAAGCAATCGACAAAGCTTTATCTGAAAAAGAAAGTAAGATTAAAGAAAATCCTGAGTTAACAAACGAAGAGAAAGAAAAAGCGATTGAAGATGCTAAGAAATCAGCAGAACAAGCTAAGAAAGCATTGGAAGAAGCGAAAACTCCTGAAGATGTAGAAAAATCTACAACAAAAGGTAAAGAAGATGTAGAAAAAACTCCTGTTACTCCAGAAGACAAGCCAAAAGCGAAAGAAGCGATTGATAAAGCTCTAGAAAATAAAGTGAAGAAGATTGACGAAAATCCAAACTTAACTCCAGAGCAAAAAGAAAAAGCAAAAGAAGAAGCTAAGAAAGATGCTGAAGAAGCTAAGAAAGCCATCGACAAAGCCCCTTCTAAAGAAGAAGTAGAAAAAGCGAAAGAGAATGGTAAGAAAGAAGTTGAGAAAGATACTCCAACTCCAGACAGCCCATCAAATCCATCTACAGACAACCCAACAAACCCATCTGAAGGTGATAAAGATAAACCATATACACCATCTCCAGAAGATAAAGCGAAAGCTAAAGAAACTGTAGATAAAGAGCTTGAAGAGAAAATCAAAAACATCGATAAAGATCCAAACTTAACTCCAGAGCAAAAAGAAAAAGCTAAGGAAGAAGCTAAGAAAGAAGCTGAAAAAGTTAAGAAATCTATTGAAGAAGGTAAAACTACTGAGTGGGTAGACGAAAAAGGAAACCCAATCAAACCTGTAACACCAGGAACATACCCAGCAGGATCTACTCCTAACTATGAACTAGTAGGAACAGTTACAAACAAAGAAACAGGTAAAGTAACTCACATCTTCAAACCATCAACTAAGAAACCTGTAACGGTATGGGTAGATGTCAATGGTAAACCAGTTAAACCATTAGCTGAAGGTGATAACCCAGCTGGAGAGATTCCAGGATACGCCTTAGTAGAAACAATAAAAGATGAAAAAACTGGCAATGTCATCCACGTATTTAAACGTACTACAAATGGAGGCTCACTCACTCCATCTCAACCAGGTTCTCCATCAACACCTTCAACAAACCCAACAAATCCGGTGAGACCGACAGAACCAAGTCAACCAGAAACTCCAGTAGTTCCTGCAGACCCAAGTCAACCAACAACACCGGCTAACCCAGCAACTCCAACGATGCCATCAGCACCAGTAAATGGTAAAGCACCACAAGCTCCAGTAGCTCCATCAGAAGCTAAAGGACAAGCTGAACTTCCTAATACTGGTACAGAAGACCATGCTAGCCTAGCAGCACTTGGACTTTTAGGTGTCTTGAGCGGATTTGGGCTTGTTGCTCGTAAGAAAAAAGAAGACTAAATCTAATTAGATTTTCTGATAAGAATAAGGAGTAGGATATCATATCCGCTCCTTTTCTTTTTGGAATAGAGATGAGAGTTATCGTAGCGTTGGTTAAAAATTTTAGGTGGCTTTATTGTCAATTCTCTGTAAATTTTCTCGTTATCATCCCATATAGACAAGATGACAGAATCATAATCTATAAGTTGTCTTGCTTGACTTTCTTGATGGAAGTCATATAATATTTGTAATATTTAAAGTTACAACTACAAGGAGAAATATTTATGACCTATGAATACAAGAGCCATATTTATTTAGCAGAGGCAGTTTTAAATGTAAAGGATTTGGCAAGTCAAACAGCCTTTTATCAGCAAGTTATTGGTTTGGAAATCTTATCTCAGACTGAGACAGAGGCTATTCTAGGCCTTGGTGGAAAAGCCTTGGTACAGCTGATTCAAGCGCGAGAGAGCGGTGAAGTAAGGGAACATTATGGCCTTTACCATCTGGCTATTCTCTTGCCGACACGCAAGGCTTTGGCTGATGTCTTGAAACACCTGACGGATTTGCAGATTCCTCTTGTCGGTGGTGCTGACCATGGTTACAGTGAGGCCCTTTACTTAGAGGATTTGGAGGGAAATGGCATTGAACTCTATCGAGATAAGCCGGTTTCCACATGGGATATTCGAGAAGATGGGCGTATTATCGGGGTCACTGAGGCCCTTGCAGCGCAGGATATCTATGAGTTGGGGGAAAGAGTAAAGCCCTTTATCCTAGCAGAAGGTACGAGAATGGGGCATATCCATCTTTCCGTCAAGGATAGTCGAAAGTCCAGCCAGTTTTATCAAAAAGTGTTAGGGCTAGAGGATAAATTCAGTGTGCCTAGCGCTAGTTGGATTGCAGCTGGAGACTATCATCATCATTTAGCAGTCAACGAATGGGGAGGAAAAGGCCTAGCTCCGCGTAAGCAGGGCTTGCCAGGTTTAGCCTATTATGTCATTGAAGTCCCACATAAAGAAGAACTGTTAACGATTGCCCAGCGAGCACAGGAAGTTGATGCACCAATCAAGTGGCTGACATCTAGCCAGCTGGAAGTTACAGATTCAGACGGAATTGTGACCCGTATTCGTTTAGCAAGATAGGCAAGATGTGTTAAAAATCAGAGCATAAATTGTAGAAAGCACCCCTTATCCTAGTCAGATATGTAAACATTTTGATATGATAGTAGGGAATAAGGAGAAGAAAACAATGACCAGTGAATACCAGAAAATGATTGCAGGGGCACCCTATCATCCCTTTGACCCCGAGTTGCGGGCCTTGGCTCGGGCTTCTCGTCAAAAACAGGCAGATTTCAACCAGGAGCTAGATCCCTCGAAAGGGGCGGAGATTATCAAGATTTGGTTTGGTTCAACTGGGAAAAATCTCTATGTTAATCCACGCCTGGTGGTCGATTATGGGGTCAATATCCATCTAGGAGAAAATTTTTATTCTAATTGGAACTTGACCATGCTGGATGTTTGTCCGATTCGTATCGGAGACAATGCCATGATTGGCCCCAACTGTCAGTTTTTAACACCACTCCATCCACTGGATCCACAGGAACGAAATTCAGGGGTCGAATACGGCAAGCCCATCACTATCGGTGACAATTTCTGGGCTGGAGGCGGTGTCATTGTCCTTCCTGGAGTGACACTGGGCAATAACGTAGTGGCAGGAGCAGGGGCCGTGATTACCAAGTCCTTTGGCGATAATGTTGTCCTAGCTGGTAATCCCGCGCGCGTGATTAAGGAGATACCTGTTAAATAGAAGTAAAAAGGAACAGCTTAGGTTGTTTCTTTTTTGTAGGTTTCATCATCTTTTGCCCAGCCCATATTTACCTACTCTATATCTTAGCAAGTTTGTTTCATTAAGCAATTTTAAAGCATCTCGTAAGTGGGATGCTTTTTTCTCCTCAGTTTATCAGCTTCCTCCTTGACACTCGGTCAGCTTTTGATACAATAGTACAAAATTAGAGGAGATGAGTTATGATTCAGAAGCATGCGATTCCTATTTTAGAGTTTGATGACAACCCTCAGGCAGTTATCATGCCCAATCATGAGGGTCTGGACTTGCACTTGCCCAAAAAGTGTGTCTATGCCTTTTTGGGTGAGGAGATTGATCGCTATGCTAGGGAAGTAGGGGCGGACTGTGTTGGCGAATTTGTTTCTGCCACCAAGACCTATCCAGTCTATGTCATCAACTACAAGGATGAGGAGGTCTGTCTGGCTCAGGCTCCTGTCGGTTCAGCTCCAGCAGCCCAGTTTATGGATTGGTTGATTGGCTATGGTGTGGAGCAGATTATTTCCACCGGAACCTGTGGTGTGCTAGCTGATATAGAAGAAAATGCCTTTCTAGTACCTGTTCGGGCTCTGCGAGATGAGGGAGCTAGTTATCACTATGTGGCAGCTTCTCGTTATATGGAAATTCAGCCAGAGGCTATTGCTGTTATTGAGCAGGTTTTGGAAGCCAGAGGGATTCCTTATGAAGAAGTCATGACCTGGACGACAGACGGTTTTTACAGAGAAACGGCTGAAAAGGTGGCTTATCGTAAGGAAGAAGGCTGTGCTGTTGTGGAGATGGAGTGTTCTGCGCTTGCGGCAGTAGCCCAACTGCGTGGAGTTCTCTGGGGAGAGTTGTTGTTCACAGCTGATTCCTTAGCTGACTTGGACCAGTACGACAGTCGTGACTGGGGTTCAGAAGCTTTCGAGAAGGCTTTGGAACTCTGTCTTGAGATAGCCTTTCAGTTTTAGCTACTATTCTTCTTTTTATGGTACAATGGATGTATGTTATTCAAATTATTTGTGAAAAAAATTGAAAGAGCCTTGGGCGGACTTTCGCCTGCTCGTCGAATTTTTCTGAGTTTCGCTGGAGTTATTTTTATAGGATCTCTCCTTTTGAGTTTGCCCTTTGTTCAGGCGAGTGATTCGCAGGCCACTTATTTTGACCATCTTTTTACGACGGTGTCCATGGTTTGTGTGACCGGCCTTTCTACGCAACCAGTGGCTATTACCTATAATGTCTGGGGGCAGTTGATTTGTATGTTCTTGATACAGATTGGTGGTCTGGGGCTCATGACCTTTATTGGGGTCTTTTATATTCAGGGGAAGCAAAAGCTCAGTCTTCGCAGTCGTGAAACCATTCAGGAGAGCTTCAGTTACGGGGAGACTCGGTCGCTGAAGGCCTTTATGCGGTCTATCTTTTTGACGACTTTTCTGGTGGAGGGCTTGGGTGCCTTTCTACTAAGTTTCCGTTTTATTCCTGAGTTCGGCTGGGGACGGGGCATTTTCACCTCTATCTTTTTAGCCATTTCAGCCTTTTGTAATGCTGGTTTTGATAATTTAGGAAGTAGCAGTTTAGTGGCTTTTCAGACGGATTCCTTGATCAATCTGGTTATTGCTGGTTTGATTATCACAGGTGGTCTTGGCTTTATGGTCTGGTTTGACTTGGCAACCCAGTTTGATAAGAAGAAAAAACGCTGTCTGCGTTTCCACACCAAGTTGGTCCTCTTCTTGACTGCAGGGATCTTGCTGTTTGGGACAGTAGCCACACTCTTTACGGAGTGGCACAATCCAGGGACCATTGGCAACCTCAGTATCCCAGAGAAAGTGCTGGTTAGCTTTTTCCAAACCGTCAGCATGAGAACGGCTGGTTTTGCTTCTATTGACTATACCCAAGCTCGGCCTGTGACCTTGTTTATCTATATCCTACAGATGTTTCTGGGTGGGGCGCCTGGAGGGACGGCTGGGGGGCTCAAGATTACGACTTTCTTTGTCTTGTTGGTCTTTGCGCGTAGTGAATTGCTGGGCTTGCCTCATACGAATGTTGCGCAGAGAACCATTGAGGCTCGTACAGTCCAAAAATCCTTTAGTGTCTTCATTATCTTTTTGATGACCTTCCTGTTGGGCTTGGTGTTGCTGGGAATTACAGCAGAAGGAACACCGCGATTTATCTATCTCATGTTTGAGACCATTTCAGCCCTTGCGACAGTTGGGGTAACGGCAAATCTGACACCAGAATTGGGCAAGTTAGCCCTCAGTATTGTCATGGTGCTCATGTTCATTGGCCGTATCGGTCCTTTGACCTTGTTGGTTAGTCTAGCGGATTACCAGCCTGATAAGAAAGATTTGATTCAGTATATGAAAGCAGATATTAGTATTGGATAAGAAAGGAAGAACTATGTCAGATCGTACGATTGGAATTTTAGGTTTGGGGATTTTCGGGAGTAGTGTCCTGACGGCCCTAGCCAAGCAAGATATGAATATCATTGCCATCGATGACCACGCTGAGCGCATCAATCAATTTGAGCCAGTTTTAGCGCGTGGAGTTGTTGGCGATATTACAGACGAGGAACTCCTCAGAACTGCAGGAATTGATACCTGTGATACGGTTGTGGTGGCAACAGGGGAAAATCTGGAGTCTAGTGTGCTTGCAGTCATGCATTGTAAGAGTCTAGGGGTACCAAGGGTTATTGCCAAGGTCAAAAGCCAGACAGCTAAGAAGGTGCTAGAAAAAATCGGTGCTGACTCGGTGATTTCACCTGAGTATGAAATGGGGCAGTCTCTAGCGCAGACCATTCTCTTTCATAACAATGTGGATGTCTTTCAGCTGGATAAAAATGTGTCTATCGTGGAGATGAAAATTCCGAGTGCTTGGGCAGGTCAAAGCCTGAGCCAGCTAGATTTACGTGGCAAATATAACCTCAATGTCCTAGGATTTCGTGAACAAGAAAATTCACCGCTAGATGTCCAGTTTGGACCCAATGACCTCTTGAAGACAGATGCCTATATTTTAGCAGTCATTAACAACCAGTATCTAGATGACTTGGCAGAATTAAATTCGTAAGGAGGGAGCACCCCTCTTTTTTGATGTTCAAGGTAGCAGTAGAGAAAGAAATCTGTATCCCAAATGAGACCAGAACCCCTTGTATTCTAGTAAAAGTCTTTCTAAAACGGGACTTTATGGTAAAATAAAGAGAAGTGACAAGAGAGAGTAAGAAAAAATCAGTCCCCTAAAGGAGTAGATCATGAAGTTATTGTCTATCGCCATCCCTAGCTATAATGCTGCAGCCTATCTTCATTACTGTGTGGAGTCGCTAGTGATTGGTGGTGAGCAAGTTGAGATTTTGATTATCAATGACGGGTCTCAGGACCAGACTCAGGAAATAGCTGAGCGTTTAGTTAGCAAGTATCCTAGCCTCGTTAGAGTCATCTATCAGGAAAATAAGGGTCATGGTGGTGCGGTCAATCGTGGCTTGGCGGAGGCTTCTGGACGTTATTTTAAAGTAGTTGATAGTGATGACTGGGTGGATCCTCGTGCCTACTTGAAAATTCTTGAAACCTTGCAGGAACTTGAGAGCCAGAGGCAGGAAGTGGATGCCTTTGTGACTAATTTTGTCTATGAAAAGGAAGGCCAGTCTCGTAAGAAGAGTATGAGTTACGAGTCAGTCTTGCCTGTCCAGCAGATTTTTGGCTGGGACCAGGTCGGAAATTTCTCAAAAGGCCAGTATATCATGATGCACTCGCTGATTTACCGGACAGATTTGTTGCGAGCGAGCCAGTTCCAACTGCCTGAGCATACCTTTTATGTCGATAATCTCTTCGTCTTTACTCCCCTTCAGCAGGTCAAGACCATGTACTATCTACCTGTCGATTTCTATCGTTATTTGATTGGGCGTGAGGACCAGTCTGTCAATGAGCAAGTGATGATTAAGCGTATTGACCAGCAACTAAAGGTCAATCGACTCTTGGTAGACCAGCTTGATTTGTCCCAAGTGAGTCATCCCAAAATGCGAGAATATCTGCTGAATCATATTGAGATTACGACGGTGATTTCCAGTGCCCTGCTCAACCGAGCTGGAACAGCGGAGCATCTGGCAAAAAAACGTGAGCTGTGGACCTATATTCAGCAGGAAAATCCAGAGGTCTTTCAGGCTATCCGTAAGACCATGTTGAGCCGTTTGACCAAACATTCGGTCCTGCCAGCCCGCAAACTTTCCAATGTCGTCTATCAAATCACCAAATCTGTTTATGGATTTAATTAATATAAGTATTTTATAAGAGGGATTTAAGAAAAATTTTAACTTTTTCTTAATCCTTTTTAATTTTAGGAGATTATACTAGAGTCATCAAATAAAGAAAAACTCTAAGGAGAATCCTATGAAATTCAATCCAAATCAAAGATATACTCGTTGGTCTATTCGCCGTCTTAGTGTCGGTGTTGCCTCAGTTGTTGTTGCTAGTGGCTTCTTTGTCCTAGTTGGTCAACCAAGTTCTGTACGTGCTGATGTGGTCAATCCAACCCCTACTCAAGTTGTCCCAGATGCTACTTCGGTGAGTGAAAAGAGCGACTTACCAGTAGAAGTTCTCAAAGCAGCAGTCGATACAGCCCTTCCTTCAGAGCAGGCAGAATCAACACCTAAAGCAAGCTTGGATACTGCAAACTCTCCAGAAAAAGCAGATGTAGGTGCTAAAGAGCCGGTAGTAGCACCAAAAGAAGAAGCGCAAGCAAAACCAGAATCTAAGAAACAAACAGAAGATGCGGTTAAACCTGTGGAAAGTCCTGCAGCTACAGTTGCTGGACAAGACCGTGAAGCAAGTGAAGCTCAACCAGCAACCACTCCAGCTGAAGTCCAAAAAGGCGTAGCTGACAACACCAAAGACACAGTGGACGTCCCATCCACTTACTTGGACAAAGCTAACTTCCCAGGCCCATTCACAGCTGGTGTTAACCAAGTTATTCCTTACGAATTCTTCGCTGGCGACGGTATGTTGACTCGCCTTATCTTGAAGGCTTCAGACAAGGCTCCATGGTCAGACAACGGTTCGGCTAAAAACCCCGCTCTTCCACCAGTAGAGAAATTGGGCAAAGGCCTCTACTTCTATGAAGTAGATTTGGCCGGCACTCAAGGAAAATCTGATAAAGAGCTTCTAGACCTCTTGAAACAAAACGGCACTCAAAGCTACAAGGCAACCATCAAAGTGTACGGTGCTAAAGATGGCAAGGCCGATTTGACTAACCTTGTAGCGACTAAAGATTTGGATGTCAACTTGAATGGTTTGACTACCCCAGCTGAAGTGCAAAAAGGTGTGGCCGACAACACCAAAGATACAGTAGATGTTCCAGCTACTTACCTAGACAAAGCCAACTTCCCTGGACCATTCACAGCAGGTGTTAACCAAGTTATTCCATACGAATTCTTCGCTGGTGACGGTATGTTGACTCGTCTTATCTTGAAAGCTTCAGATAAGGCTCCATGGTCAGACAACGGTTCAGCTAAAAACCCCGCCCTTCCACCAGTAGAAAAATTGGGCAAAGGCCTCTACTTCTATGAAGTGGATTTGGCAGGTACCCAAGGTAAGTCAGACAAAGAGCTTCTTGACCTTTTGAAACAAAATGGTACTCAAAGCTATAAAGCAACTATCAAGGTGTATGGTGCCAAAGACGGCAAGGCCGATTTGAGCAATCTTGTAGCGACAAAAGAATTGGATGTCAACTTGAATGGCTTGACTACCCCAGCTGAAGTCCAAAAAGGTGTAGCTGACAACACTAAAGACACAGTAGACGTCCCAGCCACTTACTTGGACAAAGCTAACTTCCCAGGTCCATTCACAGCCGGTGTTAACCAAGTCATTCCATATGAATTCTTCGCCGGTGACGGTATGTTGACTCGTCTTATCTTGAAAGCTTCAGATAAGGCTCCATGGTCAGACAATGGTTCGGCCAAAAATCCAGCCCTTTCACCAGTAGAAAAATTGGGCAAAGGCCTTTACTTCTATGAAGTGGATTTGGCCGGTACTCAAGGTAAATCAGATAAAGAGTTGCTTGACCTCTTAAAACAAAACGGCACTCAAAGCTATAAGGCAACTATCAAGGTGTACGGTGCTAAAGATGGCAAGGCTGATTTGAGCAATCTCGTAGCGACTAAAGAATTGACAGTGAACTTGAATGGGTATAAGTCCCTCAATGATATGAAATCTAAAATGCCAGCTGCTAGCCAGGATAAGATGATGCCTAACAAAGAGCAGGACAAAACCATGAATGCTAGCCAGCCTATGGTAACCTCAAGCAAAATGTCTGATGAAGGCAAGATGGCATCTACTAACAAGGTGTCAAGTCCAATGATGGCTGCTCACATGAAAGATCAAAAAGACATGCTTCCATATACTGGTGAAGCCCAAACATCAATGGCTACTATTGGATTCTTTGGACTCGCCTTGGCCGGACTTCTAGGTGGACTCGGTTTGAAAGCTAAAAAAGAGGAAAATGACTAGTCTAGTTACAGACTTTCTATCTAGGATTTGAAAAATCCAGATATCGATTAGAATGTTCGTAAAGAGATAAAAATAGTGTTATACTATTGTGGTATAGCACTGTTTTTTTCAAAGGAGAGACAGATGGGAAAGACAATTTTACTCGTTGACGACGAGGTAGAAATCACAGATATTCATCAACGCTATCTGGTTCAGGCAGGATATCAGGTTTTGGTGGCCCATGATGGAGTAGAGGCCTTGGAAATCTTCAAGCGAAAAGCGATTGATTTGATTATTACAGATATCATGATGCCTCGGATGGATGGTTATGACTTGATTAGTGAGGTTCAGTATCAATCTCCAGATCAGCCTTTTCTCTTTATCACGGCTAAGACTAGCGAGCAGGACAAGATTTATGGCCTGAGCTTAGGGGCAGATGACTTTATTGCCAAGCCCTTTAGCCCTCGTGAACTGGTTTTGCGTGTCCACAATATCTTGCGTCGCCTTCATCGTGGAGGTGAGTCAGAAGTCGTCAGTCTTGGGGATTTACGGATGAATCACAGTAGTCATGAGGTTCAAGTCGGAGATGTGGCGCTTGATTTGACCGTCAAATCCTTCGAACTTCTATGGCTTCTAGCCAGCAATCCAGAGCGAGTTTTTTCTAAGACAGACCTCTATGAAAAGGTCTGGCAAGAAGACTATGTGGATGACACCAATACCTTGAATGTTCATATTCATGCTCTTCGACAGGAGTTGGCTAAACATGCTAGTTCAGAAACACCGACCATCAAAACCGTCTGGGGCTTGGGCTACAAAATTGAGAAAGCACGAGGTAGTCAATGAAATTAAAAAGTTATATTTTAGTAGGGTATATCATTTCAACACTCCTAACGATTATCGTGGTTTTTTGGGCCATCCAGCGAATGTTAATTGAAGAAAGAGAAATTTATTTCCTAGTGGGTATGACTCTCGTGGCTAGTTTTATCGGTGCTGGGATTAGTCTCTTTCTCCTATCGCCTGTCTTTACTTCATTGGGCAAACTCAAGGAACATGCCAAGCGGGTAGCGGACAAGGATTTTCCTTCAAATCTGGAGGTTCAAGGACCTGTAGAATTTCAACAATTAGGCCAAGCTTTTAATGAAATGTCCCATGATTTGCAGGCGACATTTGATTCCTTGGAAGAAAGCGAACGAGAAAAGGGCTTGATGATTGCTCAACTTTCGCATGATATCAAGACCCCCATCACTTCGATCCAAGCGACGGTAGAAGGGATTTTGGATGGGGTTATCAAGGAAGGCGAACAGGACCATTATCTAGCAACCATTGGGCGTCAGACTGAAAGACTCAATAAACTGGTTGAGGAGTTGAATTTTTTGACCCTAAACACAGCTAGAAATCAGGTCGAAACGACCAGCAAAGACAGCATTTTTTTGGACCAGCTCTTGATTGAGTGCATGAGTGAATTTCAGTTCTTGATTGAGCAGGAGGAGCGAGATGTCCATTTGCAGGTAATCCCAGAGTCTGCCCGGATTGAAGGAGATTATGCCAAACTTTCTCGTATCTTGGTGAATCTGGTCAATAACGCTTTTAAATATTCTGCTCCAGGAACCAAGCTGGAGGTGGTGGCTAAGCTGGAAAATAACCAGCTTTCAATCAGTGTGACCGATGAGGGACAGGGGATTGCCCCAGAGGACTTGGAGAATATTTTCAAACGTCTTTATCGTGTCGAAACTTCGCGTAATATGAAAACAGGTGGTCATGGCTTAGGGCTTGCGATTGCGCGTGAATTGGCCCATCAATTGGGTGGGGAAATCACAGTTACTAGCCAGTACGGTCTAGGAAGCACCTTTACCCTCCTTCTCAATCTCTCTGGCAATGAAAATAAAGCTTAAAACCCCTTTACAAATCTAGCCATTCATGGTAAAATGGATTTTGTGTGAAATATCAGCAGGAAAGCATGAAGCTCGTCAACAGGTGTCTTATGATAAGTAACCTTGGCTGTTTAGGCGAAGGGCATCTGCACGAATCAGGGCTTTCTAAGTGACTATTTCCACCGAAATATTATTTATATCAGGAGGACATTCACATGTCACGTTATACAGGACCATCTTGGAAACAAGCTCGTCGCCTTGGCCTTTCACTTACAGGTACAGGTAAAGAATTGGCACGTCGTAACTACGTACCAGGACAACACGGACCAAACAACCGTTCTAAATTGTCAGAATACGGTTTGCAATTGGCTGAAAAACAAAAACTTCGTTTCACTTACGGTGTAGGTGAAAAACAATTCCGTAACTTGTTCGTACAAGCTACAAAAATCAAAGGCGGAATCCTAGGTTTCAACTTCATGCTTCTTTTGGAACGTCGTTTGGATAACGTTGTTTACCGTCTTGGTCTTGCGACTACTCGTCGTCAAGCTCGTCAATTTGTAAACCACGGTCACATTCTTGTTGACGGAAAACGCGTTGATATCCCATCATACCGCGTAACTCCAGGTCAAGTGATCTCAGTTCGTGAAAAATCATTGAAAGTTCCAGCTATCCTTGAAGCAGTAGAAGCTACTCTTGGACGTCCAGCATTCGTATCATTCGACGCTGAAAAATTGGAAGGTTCATTGACTCGCTTGCCAGAACGCGACGAAATCAACCCAGAAATCAACGAAGCACTTGTCGTTGAATTCTACAACAAAATGCTTTAATTTTAAGAAATATCTTACAGAAAGCCTACAACAGTGGGCTTTTTGCTTTGTCTTAAAAGCTTGATTTCTGAGTTTGTATGGAGATTGGCTAGTAAGGTTATTTGTGTATCTAAGTCTATGCTAAATTCACCAATCTTATAACACGGAAGTCTGTGGTTGAGTCCACTTCACTGAAATTAGACCACGCGCTACCAAGCTCCATTCTACATCAAAGAAATCAATTCTTTTCTAGGGAATTTCCGCCCTCATTTTTGTCTTTTGTGCTAAAATAGACTTATAAATTGAAAATAAGGAATGTTTATGAAATCGGGTAATGGTTTTTGGAAAGGCTGTCTCTATTTTTGGGGCTTCCTGTTCTTGTTGGGCCTTTTGGTTCAATATGCTCTTCCACTTGCGGCTTGTGTCCTGCTAGGATATGGTGGTTATCGTCTCTATAAACGTTGGCGCTATCCTCTTTTGCAAGATCGTTCTCTAGATGATCGGATTGAGCTTTTAAAAGCTCGGATTCGTCAGGCGGACAAAGATATTCAGCAGTTAGAGGGAGTCTTGGTAGAGAAGGGCTCAGATTCCTATAAGAGTTTAGCTAATCAAGTATTGATCGAATTGCGGGAAATTCATCAGGAGGCGGATCGTCTCAAGTCCTATATCGACGATGATGTCTATAACCGTATTGACAAAAAGGTTCGTACAGTAAGGGCAAACATCGATGTTCAGCTAGAACGTTTGGATAGAGAAAGTCAGGTAGATCTTGAGAATGCGGAGCCAGAGGAATTAGCTCCAGAATTGTCCCAGACCTTGGCCAATATTGCCATTGACCATCAGGCTATTTTAGACAAGATTGCCACCTCTGCTGAGGGGGATAAGGAAGAATTGACTGCCATTCATAGTTTGAAGATGGAGAAATTCCAAACGATTTTAGAAGGTTATTTAAAGATTAAGGCTAACCCTAAAAACTATAATCGGGCAGAAGAACGTTTGCAGCAAGCTAAAGCAGCCATCGAACAATTTGACCTTGAGCTGGACCAAGTCTTGAGAGAACTCAATGAAACAGATATGCGTGATTTTGATATCAGTCTGCGTATCCTCGAAAAAGATCGTAAAGAATAGGTTAGAAACAAAGGAGTAACCATGACAGAATTTAATTTTGATATTGACCAGATTGCCAATAATACGGTAGCTAAGGTGGATAAAACAACCCAAATCATCGAGACAAATACTGGCTCAGACAAGACCTTGACCTTCCTTGAAAAGTTGAGCCCTGAGCAGCAAGAAGGAATCAAGGCGCACGTGCCCCAGTTAGTAGACCAGTTTGTCACCAATCAAAATGCTCTTTTGGATTTTGGACAATCTGCTGTCGAAGGTGTGAACAATACAGTCAATCGTATCTTGTCAGAACAAAAGAAACTGCAGATTCCCCAAGTGGATGATCTACTCAAAAATACCAACCGTGAGTTGCAAGGCTTTGTAGTCAAATACAAGAATGCTGAAATTGCTGAGTTAGAAGAAAAGCCAAACTTTTTGCAACGATTGTTTAACAAGAGCAAGAATACGTTACAGGAATTTTACTTTGACTCAAAAACAGTGGAGCAAAAGCTAGATGGCATGGCTGCCGCAGTGGTCAAGCAAGAAGATGTGCTAGCTCGAAATATCGTCTCTGCTGAGATGTTGATTGAGGACAATACCAAATCCATTGAAAATCTAGTGGGAGTAATTTCCTTTATCGAAGCTAGCCAAACAGAAGCTGGCAATCGCGCTGCAGAACTGAAAGTTCAAGTTGACCAACTCGATACAAGTACGGTAGAGTACCAGACTAAATCACAAGAATTGGCCCGCATGGCTGAAGTGGTCAATACCCTTGAACAACAGCACACGGAGTATGTCAGCCGCCTCTATGTTGCCTGGGCAACAACACCTCAGATGCGTAATCTGGTGAAGGTGTCATCTGATATGCGCCAAAAATTGGGCATGCTTCGTCGCAATACGATTCCGACAATGAAACTTTCGATTGCCCAACTTGGTATTTTGCAACAATCAATGAAATCAGGTGTCGTGGCAGATGCCATTGTCAATGCCAATAATGCTGCCCTTCAGATGCTAGCTGAAACCAGCAAGGAAGTGATTCCGCAGATGGAACGAATTGCCCAAAGCCCGACAGTTGCTGTTGAGTCTGTTACCAAGCTGGCTGAAAGTCTGGTCGCACAAAACCAAGGCATCGTTGCTGCTATTGAATTAGGCCGTCAAAAACGTGCCCAACTAGAAACAACCATCGTCAAGTCCGCAGAAATGATTAACGATTCTGTCAAACTACGCGATGAGAAAATTGTCCAAGCCCTTCTAGATCAAGGAAAAGCCGCTCAGAAAGAAGTACAAGAATAATACACAAGTCCCTTGCAATGTAGATTTGCAGGGGATTTTGCTTGTTTTAGTAGAAGTTTGAAGGTCAGGGAATTATTGCTAGATTTAGAGAGAATACCCTAGAAAACCTTTTCACTACTAGTCTTTTATGGTACAATGGAAGGAAGTAAAGGCGCTGTTTTTTCGATGTCGCAACGCCTTGTATGAATGAAAAGGAAGAGTCCCTATGGTTTTCAGATTTAAGCAAATAACTAGCTTGCATATATATAAACTCGCGTTTTCATACCCATTTTCAAAACCTGCCAATCTTTTTGGTAGGCTTTTTGCGTTGTAGAAATGGGGTATGAACATGGCTTACACCTTATCAAAAGAATTAGAACAAGAGCTCATCATTTCAGCACCTGAGTTGCAGGCTAGTTATACTGCCATCGTAGAATACCTAGAAGCTATCAACCAGAAAGAAGCATCTGGAAGCAATTCTCAGGAACTCCAGAACCAGCTTGCTATTCAGCTGGGACGTTTAGAAGATTTGGTGCAGGGCTATATCCAAATAAAGAAGAACCCGCATCACTACCTAGATGCAGATAAAGACTTGACGGCAGGCTATCAAGCCATAAAAGGGACAGAGCAAGCTCTTCTTGAAAAATTGCAACATCTTAATCAAGCAGCCTTGCAGGATTTCCATATCAGCCAGAGACTCTCTCCTAAAGACGAGACTGCTATTCCTATAGCAGGTAAAGCCAAAACCAAACAGGAATTGGCTATCGAGCGAGATTTGATTAACCAACTGACAAAGGGAGAAAGTCAATGGGTGTATCGACCTGAGTTAAATACAGAAGACCTCCTATGGGGAAACTTTTTTGCCAAGTTGGAAGCCAATAATGTCCGCATTTTGCAAGACCATCCCCTTACAAATTCAGAGAAAAATCAAATCAAAAACCAGCTCAATTTCGTTAACTTCTACGAAGCAGCCAAGTGGATAGCGGGGGAAAATGGCATTGCCAAGGTGCAGGTTCAACGTGAAGATGCCAGTCTAGGCACCATTCGCTTGGAAGTCTTGTGGAGAAACAATGTCGCTGGTGGCAAATCGAGTTATGAGGTTGTCAACCAAGTCATCACAGGCGGAGATGGGATTCGCCAGCGCCGTGGGGATGTGACTTTGTTAATCAATGGTCTGCCTATGATTCAAATTGAACTAAAAAGCCGTTCTCATCCTTATATGGATGCCTTCCGTCAGATTAAGAAATACGACCAAGAAGGACAGTTCAGAGGCATTTTTTCAAGTCTTCAGATGTTTGTCGTCTCTAATGTCACAGACACTCGCTACATCGCAGCTGCCAAAGCCAACAAGCTAAATGAACGCTTCTTGACCAAGTGGGTGGATAGTGAAAACAGACCCCAACCCCAACTATTTGACTTTGCAGAGTCTGTCTTGTCGATACCGAGAGCCCACGAGATGGTCATGCAGTATTCTGTCATCGATGATGACAAGAAGGCCTTGATTTTATTGCGTCCCTATCAGGTTCATGCCATTGAGGCTATCCGTGAAGCCAGTCGCAAGCGCCAGTCGGGCTATATTTGGCATACGACTGGTTCAGGAAAGACCCTGACCTCCTATAAGGTTTCGCGCAATCTGCTCCAGATTCCATCTATCGAAAAGACAATATTTGTGATTGATAGGACAGACCTCGACCAGCAGACGACCAGTTCCTTTCAGTCTTACGCAGAGAACGATATGATCGATATCGACGAGACTGATGATACACAGGAATTGGTTAAAAATCTGGCTTCTGATGACCGCCGTGTCGTTGTGACGACCATCCAGAAAATCAATGCCATGATTCGCCAGTTTGATGAAGGACGTCACCAAAAGGTCTACAATCGTATCAAGCAACTCAAACTAGCCTTTGTCGTTGATGAATGCCATCGCGCAGTGACTCCTGAACGCCAACGCCACCTAGAGCACTTCTTTACAAATTCTCTCTGGTATGGGTTTACAGGTACTCCTATCTTTACAGAAAATAAACGTGAACAAAAAGGAGACCTTGCTCAAACGACCGAAGAGCAGTACGGTGATTGCCTCCACCAATATACCGTCAAAGAAGCCATCCATGACAAGGCGGTTCTTGGCTTTAATGTAGAGTATCAGACGACCATGCCTGGTTGGGCAGAAGATGAGATTGACGAGGAGCGTTATGATGACGAAGGCCACATGCTTGCGGTTTTAGATGCCATTCTCAATCGCTCAAGACGCAAACTTGGTTTCCAAAATGGGGTGGGGAAAACCTATGAAGCCATTTTGACCGTTAAAAGCATTGCCCGTGCGCAGGCCTATTATAACCTGATTAAGCAAGTCAAAAATGGAGAAAAGTCTCTAAGCATCTCGGAAAATGTTAAAAAGGTCTTGCCAGACTTTCCTAAGGTTGCCATTACCTATTCTGTGACAGAAAATGAAGCAGACTCCTATATCAACCAAGCCTACATGGAGGAGAGTTTAGAAGACTACAATGCCATGTTTGGAACCCACTTTAGCCTAGCCACCATTGCTTCTTACAATAGTGACCTCAACGACCGCTTGGCTCGTAAGAAAGAACGTTTTGCCTTCCGTGAAGAACAGCTGGACCTGGTTATCGTGGTGGACCGCTTGCTGACAGGCTTTGATGCCCCTTGCCTATCGACCCTGTTCATGGACCGTCAGCCTATGAAACCCCAGCATATCATTCAGGCCTTTTCACGAACCAATCGCCTCTTTGATGAAGGCAAGAAATTCGGCCAGATCGTTACCTTCCAAACACCTGATCGCTTTAAAGAAAAGGTGGATGAAGCTCTGAGCCTTTACTCAAATGGTGGCGAAACCAGTGTCTTAGCCCCAGAATGGCAGGAGGAGAAGGCCAAGTTTCTGGAGAAGGTTCATCAACTACTAGCCATCGCTCCAAGTCCAGAGCAGGTGCCTGATTTGGATACAGCGACAGATGCAGAATTAAAACGCTTTGCCAAGGCCTTCCAAGAATTTGACAAGCTCCTATCCTCTATACAGGTCTATTCGGACTATGATGAGAAAGTCATTCTCAGAGAGATTGGGCTCAGCCTCGAAGACATCGAGAACTTTGCCGGCCAATATCAAAATGTCATCGAAGAACTCCGCAGACGCAGAAAAGAAGACCAAGAAGATGAAGGTGTGCTCGTGGATATAGAGTACGAGCTTGAATCCATCCGCACCGACGAGATAAACTATCACTATATCCTCTCTCTCATCCAAGCCCTAATCGAAAATCGGGAAAACCTCATTGGTAAAAAGGAAAAGAGTCTGGTAGATAACTATATCGAAGATTTGAACAAATCCAATCCCAAGTTATCCAGCCTCATCTGCAAACTCTGGCAGAATGTCCAAGCTGATGCTAAGAGCTATCAGGGTCAGTCTATCATCCATAAGTTGGAAGAGATGATTGAGCTAACAACCCAGAAAAAGATTCGTGAAACGGCAGATTATTGGCAGATAGGAGAGGATGAACTCCAGTTCGTAGTGGACAACTACCGCATCGGACGTGACAAGCAAAATGGCGAAAAAGCCATCACCGAGTCTCAGGACTATCTGGCTTATAAGGAAGCCCACGGAGACAAGGCACTACCAAAACTCAAATACAAAAAAGCCCTCAAAGAGGACTATATGCGCATGATTTCAGAGGATATCTTACCGCTGAGGGGGAGATAAACTACCGATTTGACTTTTCTTATTTGCTAGATGGTTAACTTTATCTTGTCAAATCAGCCTATCTATTGTTTCAAAATAGGCAAAATTGAAGAATAGAAATCAAAAAAGAAAATCTAAAGTGTAGAAATACGAAAATGGAGCAATAGAAAGGGAATAGTATGACAAAGAAACCAAGTTATCGCTTTGCGGGATATACTGAATCTTGGGAAGAGAAGAAGTTAGGGGAAGTTGCGGAATTATTGAATGGTAGAGCCTATAAACAAGAGGAACTACTTGAGGATGGTGAGTACAGAGTTTTACGAGTAGGAAATTTTAACACCAATGATAAGTGGTATTATTCTGATTTACAACTTGAAGATTCAAAATATGCAAATTATGGAGATTTATTATATCTTTGGGCAACAAATTTTGGTCCGGAATTATGGAAAGAAGAAAAAGTTATTTATCATTATCATATTTGGAAGATTAGTGGATACTCTAACATCTTAGATAAATATTATTTTTATACTTTTTTAGAAAAGGATAAGGATAGAATTAAACAAAATACAAATGGTTCTACTATGGTACATATAACCAAGGGAATGATGGAGGAAAGAGTATTAACCTTCCCCTCCCTCCCCGAGCAAACTGCTATCGGTTCTTTCTTCCAAGATATTGACCAGCTTATTAGCCTACAACAGCGTAAGTTAGAGGTGCTCAAGGAGCAGAAGAAAACCTACCTCAAGCTCCTTTTCCCAGCCAAAGGACAAATCAAACCAGCCCTTCGCTTCGCAGGATTTGAAGATGACTGGAAGGAAGTGAAGTTGGGGGAAGTTACGAATAGGTATGATAATTTAAGAGTTCCAGTTTCAGCAAATGAAAGAATTTCTGGGGATACTCCATATTATGGGGCTAATGGGATACAGGATTATGTAGATGGTTATACACATGATGGCGAGTTCATTCTTATTGCCGAAGATGGTGCAAGTGATTTAAAAGATTATCCAGTACAATATGTAAATGGAAAAGTTTGGGTAAATAATCACGCTCATGTTATTCAAGGTAAAAAAGATTTGATAAACAATATTTTTTTACTATTTGCAGTAAAACAAATTAACATAGAACCTTTTCTAGTGGGAGGAGGGAGAGCGAAGCTAAATTCGGATATAATGATGAAACTTCCTCTACATCTTCCACCCCTCCCTGAACAAGAAGCAATCGGTTCTTTCTTCCAAAACCTAGACAAGGCCATTGCCAAGCAAGAGGAAAAAGTCAACCAACTCAAAGAAAGCAAACAAACCCTACTCAGAAAAATGTTTATCTAAGATACCAAGACCGTCAAAAGCTCAGTAAAAATAGGAAACTGGCGCAATCTTCGATGAAGACCAGACAGTTTATCTTTTTACCCAGCTTTTAGGTCGTGTTCAATTATCTAAGATACCAAGACTGTAAAAAGCTACACCAAACGAATGAAAGTTGAAATGAATAGGAGACCCTATGTCACAAACAGATTTATCAAGAGAACTCTACCAATCCCTCTGGAATGCGGCAGATATCCTGCGTGGCCAGATGGAAGCCAATGAATACAAGTCCTACCTCTTGGGCTTGATTTTCTACAAGTACCTATCCGACAACATCCTCCAAGCTGTCTGTGATAACTTGGACGAGACCTTTGAGTCCTTCCAGCAAGCCCAGCTTCTCTATGAGGAAAACTTTGCGGATGCAGATGTCCGTGAAGACCTCATCGAGGTCTTAAATGATGAGCTAGGCTATGTGATTGAGCCTTCTCTAACCTTTACCAAGCTGGTTCAGTCTATCCACGAAGGAACCTTCCAGCTAGAATCCCTAGCCCAAAGTTTCCGTGATATCGAGCAGGCCAATGAAAAATTTGAAAATCTTTTCGAAGATATCGACCTCTATGCGAAAAAACTAGGCAACACCCCACAAAAGCAAAACAAGACCATCTCTGAGGTTATGAAACAGCTCAACGACCTCAATGTGTCTGGTCATGCTGGTGATATCTTGGGTGATGCTTATGAGTACTTGATTGGCCAATTTGCCAGCGATTCTGGGAAAAAGGCTGGTGAGTTCTATACACCTCAAGCAGTTTCTCACCTCATGACTCAGATTGTCTTTGCAGGGCGTGAGCATCAAAAGGGCATGTCAGTTTACGACCCGACCATGGGTTCTGGTTCTCTCTTGCTCAATGCCAAGCGCTATAGTAAGCAAGCTTCGACGATTTCTTACTACGGTCAAGAGTTGATTACTTCGACCTTCAACCTTGCTCGTATGAATATGATGCTTCATGGGGTTGCGATTGAGAACTATCACCTCAGCAACCACGATACCCTAGACGAAGATTGGCCGACTACCGAGCCGACAGATTTTGATGGGGTTTTGATGAACCCACCCTATTCACTGAAGTGGTCAGCAGATAGTGGCTTCCTGCAAGACCCTCGCTTTTCAAGTTATGGAGTTCTTGCACCTAAGTCTAAAGCGGATTTTGCCTTCCTTCTTCACGGTTTTTACCACCTCAAGCATAATGGTGTCATGGCCATCGTACTTCCTCACGGAGTTCTTTTCCGAGGAGCAGCCGAGCAAAAGATTCGCCAGCACCTGCTAGAAGAAGGCGCTATTGATACAGTTATCGGCTTGCCGGCAAATATCTTCTACAATACCTCTATCCCGACAACTATTATCATCCTTAAAAAGAATCGCACCAATAAGGATGTCTTCTTTATCGATGCCTCAAAAGAGTTTGAAAAAGGGAAAAATCAAAACAATATGACCGAAGACCATATTGCCAAGATTTTGGAGACTTATCAAAAACGCGAGAATGTCGAAAAGTTCGCCCATCTAGCCAGCTTTGAAGAGATTGTCGAAAACGACTATAACCTCAACATTCCACGCTATGTAGATACCTTTGAGGAAGAACCCGTTGTTCCCCTAACCGACCTCGCAGACCAGCTCGCAGAGATTGATAAAGAGATTGGAGAGGTAGAAGCCAGACTCGCACATATGCGCAGCCAGCTAGTAGGTACAACACCAGAAGACCAAGCAGAATTAACCGCCTATCTCGAAAAATTGAATGAGATTTAGAGAAGTGCAAGAATACTCTGTTAAAAAGTTAGAAAAATAAAAATGACAGTAGAACATCTATTGTCATTTTTTGTTATTGATAACTTTAATAAAAGTCATCTTTAAAAATTTAAAAGTTTATTTCTTTCTTCAATATCATTTTTAATACATTCTTCAAGCACCTTGGGATCAACATAGATCACGTTCCCAATCATTTTTGCGGGAATATTCATAGACAGTACTTGTAAAGAATACTTTTTAACGAGTGGTTCAAGTTTTGAGCCGTTTATATGGTTGTTAATGGCAGGGAAAATGATATCTTCCCATGAAAATGTGTAGTTATAAATTGTCTTGTTAAATCCAAGCTCTCTGACTTTAACCATATCATGTATGCGAATAAGTTTTACTAGTATATTAATACCATCAATATTCTTGGCTTTATAATTTTCACGTAAGTCTTTAAAAGAAGCATAGTTCTTGAAGATAAGATAAGCCAGTAGAATAATTAAGATTAAAGGGATAATGCCTTTAGACGTTAGCAAGTCACTTATAGCTGTCAACTTAAAGCTAAGTATGAAGTTGATAACAACTGCGTACAAAATAGCTAGTAGTGGCAATTTTACAAATAAAAAAGATTTGTATTTTATGGAAGTAATGGTATTGTTTTCTTTAAATTTTATTTTCATAAATGTTTCTCCTTAAATATTATCAGTTGAAAGAATACAGAGAAAGACTATCTAAAGTTAGTTTTATAATAAAACACCCCATCAGCTAGATATTTTTTGTCTAACTAATAGGGTGTAAGTCATGAAACGGAATGACCTATTATTTCACTTCTGTAAACACAACGTGTTTGCGAAGTTTTGGTGAATATTTCTTCAATTGAAGACGGTCTGGAGTGTTACGTTTGTTTTTAGAAGTAAGGTACAAGCGTTCACCAGATTCTTTGTGTTCAAGTGTAATATTTACGCGCATGGTATCTCCCTTCTATTATTCAGCTGATGCAGCTTTAGCGATTTTACGTCCTTTGTAGTATCCTTTAAGTGATACACGGTGAGAACGTGAGTAATCTCCAGTAGTTTCGTCAAAGTTTACAGATGGAGCTGTTACTTTGTAGTGTGTACGACGTTTGTTTTTCTTCGCTTTTGAAGTGCGACGTGCAGGTACTGCCATTTTGATTTCTCCTTTAGGTATTTATATTCGATTCAATCTACTGATTTTCATCAACCATACTAGGATAACACATTTTTTTTGTAAAGTAAAGTTACTTGACAAAAAAAGATGAAAAAATTAGAAGGTCATCAACCAAATTAATCGAAATTTTCTGAAAATTCAAGAATTTTCTTCTGTTCATTGCTTTTAAAATGTGCTATAATAGTAAAAACTGAAATGGGAGGGAACAAATGACTGAATTAGATAAACGTCATCGCAGTAGCATTTATGACAGCATGGTTAAATCACCAAACCGTGCCATGCTCCGTGCTACTGGTATGACAGATAAGGACTTTGAAACACCGATTGTAGGGGTTATTTCGACTTGGGCGGAAAATACACCATGTAACATTCACTTGCATGATTTTGGGAAATTGGCCAAAGAAGGTGTTAAATCGGCAGGTGCTTGGCCTGTGCAGTTTGGGACTATCACTGTAGCGGACGGGATTGCTATGGGAACGCCTGGTATGCGTTTCTCTTTGACATCTCGTGATATCATTGCAGACTCTATCGAGGCGGCAATGGGTGGTCACAACGTAGATGCCTTCGTCGCTATCGGTGGATGTGATAAGAACATGCCTGGTTCTATGATTGCCATTGCTAATATGGATATCCCAGCTATTTTTGCCTATGGTGGAACCATTGCACCGGGAAATCTTGATGGTAAAGACATTGACTTGGTTTCTGTTTTCGAGGGTATCGGAAAATGGAACCACGGTGATATGACAGCTGAGGACGTCAAACGTCTTGAATGTAATGCCTGCCCTGGACCTGGTGGCTGTGGTGGTATGTACACAGCTAATACCATGGCGACAGCTATCGAAGTTCTCGGTATGAGTTTGCCAGGTTCATCCTCTCACCCAGCTGAATCAGCTGATAAGAAAGAAGATATCAAAGCGGCAGGACGTGCTGTTGTTAAGATGTTGGAGCTTGGTCTCAAACCGTCAGATATCTTGACTCGTGAAGCCTTTGAAGATGCTATCACTGTAACTATGGCTCTCGGTGGTTCTACAAATGCCACTCTTCACTTGCTTGCCATTGCCCACGCAGCCAATGTTGATTTGTCACTTGAGGACTTCAATACAATCCAAGAACGTGTGCCTCACTTGGCCGACTTGAAACCATCTGGTCAGTATGTCTTCCAAGACCTCTACGAAGTCGGTGGTGTGCCTGCAGTTATGAGATATCTCTTGGCAAATGGTTTCCTTCATGGAGACCGCATTACATGTACTGGTAAGACAGTTGCTGAAAACTTGGCTGACTTTGCAGACCTCACACCAGGTCAAAAAGTCATCATGCCACTTGAAAATCCAAAACGTGCGGACGGTCCGCTTATCATCTTGAACGGGAACCTCGCTCCAGACGGTGCGGTTGCCAAGGTATCAGGTGTTAAAGTGCGTCGTCACGTTGGTCCAGCTAAGGTCTTTGACTCAGAAGAAGATGCGATTCAGGCTGTTCTGACAGATGAAATCGTTGATGGCGATGTAGTCGTTGTTCGTTTCGTTGGACCTAAGGGTGGTCCTGGTATGCCTGAGATGCTGTCACTTTCATCCATGATCGTTGGTAAAGGTCAGGGAGACAAGGTTGCCCTCTTGACGGATGGCCGTTTCTCTGGTGGTACTTATGGTCTGGTTGTTGGGCATATCGCTCCTGAAGCTCAGGATGGTGGACCAATTGCCTACCTTCGTACAGGTGATATCGTTACGGTTGACCAAGATACCAAAGAAATTTCCATGGCCGTATCCGAAGAAGAACTTGAAAAACGCAAAGCAGAAACCACCTTGCCACCACTTTACAGTCGTGGTGTCCTCGGTAAATATGCCCATATCGTATCATCTGCTTCACGCGGAGCCGTGACAGACTTCTGGAATATGGACAAGTCAGGTAAAAAATAAACTCAAAAAGCAAGCCAATCTCGGCTTGCTTCTTTTCATCTTCAAAAGTGATTTACCTGCTTATACTCAATAAAAATCAAAGAGCAAACTAGAAAGCTAGGTGCAGGTTGCTCAAAACAGTGTTTTGAGATTGTGGATAGAACTGACGAAGTCAGCTCAAAACACTGTTTTGAGGTCGCAGATAGAACTGACGAAGTCAGTAACATATACCTACGACAAGCCGACGCTGACGTGGTTTGAAGAGATTTTTGAAGAGTATTAACGAGGTGGTAGTCCAAGGGCAATACGGCCGTAGCGACTGATTCGTGTGATCTTCCAGGCAGGCGACCAGGTGACTTCAACCTTGACATCTTCGATACCCTCGATTTGTTTCAGACCTGCAACGATTTCGATAGGTAAGCTTTCTGCACAATCGCAGGCAGTATCGGTGAAGGTCATGACAATCTTGCAGAGACCTGTTTCGTCCAGATTGATTTCATAAATCAGCCCTAGATTGTAAACATCCAATTCCACATCTGTATCAAAAACCTTCTCTAGTTTTTCGATAATTTGGTCTTTCAAGGCCAAAGCACGGTCATTGATTTTGATATCGTCTCTCATTACAGTCCCTCCACGTGATAAATATCCTCTATTTTCTCATAATTCTGACAATTTGGCAAGTTTTTGATGAGTTTTCTGAAAAATATGATAAAATGAAGAAAATACTGAATCAAGGGGAAGCCTATGGAGCAGATTGGAAAAGTCTTTAGACAATTACGAGAGTCAAGAAATATTTCGCTGAGACAAGCAACTGGGGGACAATTTTCGCTGTCTATGTTGTCCCGCTTTGAAACTGGTCAGAGTGAACTTTCGGTGGAAAAGTTTCTATTTGCCTTAGAAAATATATCTGCCAGTGTGGAGGAAATCCTCTTTCTGGCGAGAGGTTTTCACTATGATACAGATTCTGAGTTGAGAAAAGAAATCATAGATGTCTTGGATCCAAAGAATATAGCTCCGCTTGAGGACTTGTATCGCAGGGAGTATCAAAAGCATGCCCATTCTCAAAACAAACAGAAACATATTCTAAATGCCATTATTATCAAGTCTTATATGAAGAGCATGGATGAAAGGGTAGAGTTAACGGCAGAGGAAGGGAAAGTTCTTCATGATTATTTGTTTTCTACCGAGATTTGGGGAATCTATGAACTCAATTTATTTTCAGTCAGTTCACCATTTCTATCTGTTTCTCTTTTCGCTAGGTATGTTAGAGAGATGGTACGTAAATCTGATTTCCTAATGGAAATGTCTGGCAATCGAAACCTGTTTCACACTATACTATTGAATGGCTTTTTAGCCAGCATTGAGTGTGAAGAATTTACCAATGCCTCTTATTTTAAACGTGTCATCGAAGAGCATTTCTACAATGAAAATGAAACCTATTTCCGAATTGTCTATTTGTGGGCGGAAGGTCTCCTTGATAGCAAGCAAGGTAGAGTCAAGGAAGGCCAGAAAAAGATGGAAGATGCTGTCCGTATTTTTGAGATGCTTGGCTGTAATAAATCTGCCGAATACTATAGAAAAACCTCCGATTCTTGAATATCTGCAAACTAAGAAAATAATTTAAAATTTGAAGAGATAGAACTTTTGACTACTCGCAGGTCATCAAAGAGATTTTATCGTTGTTTTGCTCATTTTATTTGTTGCATATTTTCAAAAGTTTTTCCTCTAAAATTTCTAAGTGCTACACTATAGTCATATTTCACATAAAACTTCGAACAAGAAGGGAGATTACCTATGAAACTATTGTTTAGAAATCAAGCTTATCGTCTCTTGACTTTGTCACGCTTCTTCAATGCTTTTGGTGCTTCAATTTTTAACCTGGTCTTTATCGTTTATGCATCGACCTTGCCACAAGCATCTTTTGCAGTTGCTATGGCGAATATTGTCATGATTCTTCCGACTTTCTTTACAGTTTTTGTAGGGATTCGGGCAGATTATACGAGGGCCAAGGTCAAATGGATGGTCTATAGTGGTTTGTTTCAGGCGATTCTATTTTTTCTAGCAGCTTTAGTTGTCCAGCAAGCTAGTCTATTTGCCTTTTCTAGCCTGTGTTTAATCAATGTCATTAGTGATGTCATCAGTGATTTTGCAGGTGGCTTGCGCATGCCTCTTATTAAGGAAAAAGTAGCTGAAGAGGATTTGATGGAGGCTTATTCTTTTTCCCAGTTCATCACCTATATTTCAGCTATTGGTGGTCAAGCTTTTGGAGTCTGGCTCTTAGGTCTATCGGTCAACAATTTTTCCCTTGTTGCGGGAATCAATGCCTGTTTCTTCCTAGTATCAGCCTCTGTTCTCTTTTTAGGAAAAAGCAAATTGAGCTTGTCAATGTCATCTGCTGATGGTGAATCACTAAAAAATGAGAAGCTTTCTATCAAAGACCAATTTCTAACGATTTACCGAAATTTACGCCTTGTTTTTCTTAAAGGTGGACAGAAAAACTTTGGTTTTATGCTCTTTGCTGTCTTGCTTATCAATGCCTTGGGCGGCGCTTTAGGAAGCATCTATAACATCTTCTTTTTGAGCCATTCTCTTTTGGACTTTTCTTACACAGAGGCATTATTTATCAGTCAATTCTGTGCTTTGTTAGCAATCATCATCAGTAGCCTTACGGGCAATGATTATTTTGGGAAGCAGTCCTTGCCTAGATTGATGATGTGGGTGACCGTAGGACTCAGTCTAGTTGGTCTAGCTAATTTATTCAATCAAGTCGTACTTGGTTTACTATTTCTCTGTTCAACTCTGTATGTGTCTGGTAAAGTTCAACCAAAGATTAGTGCCTTGCTCCTGAAAAATCTAGCTCCAGAGGTTCTAGCTCGTACCAGTAATTTTTTAGGTTTATTGTTCACCTTATCCATACCTGTGGGAACAGCTTGTTTTTCACTTATAGCTGTATGGAATATACAGTTGACTTGGATGCTATTTGTTGGTCTTTCCTTGCTAGCTATTCTTTTGACAGTTATTAATCTCAAAAATGATATCTAAATCCTAATTTTATTCTTACTGTTTTAATCCCTTTATTTATGGTAAAATAAGACTATTAAGTTTAAAGAGGATTCCCTATGAAATTACAAAAACCAAAAGGAACGCAGGATATTTTACCTGCTGAGTCTGTCAAATGGCAGTATGTTGAGGGCTTTGCCCGTGAGATTTTCAAGCGCTATAACTACGCAGAAGTGCGCACGCCTATTTTTGAGCACTACGAGGTTATCAGCCGTTCTGTCGGAGATACAACGGATATCGTAACCAAGGAAATGTACGACTTCTATGACAAGGGTGACCGCCATATCACCCTCCGTCCAGAAGGAACTGCGCCAGTTGTCCGTTCCTATGTGGAAAATAAACTCTTCGCCCCAGAAGTGCAAAAGCCAAGCAAGTTCTACTATATGGGACCTATGTTCCGTTATGAGCGTCCACAGGCAGGGCGTTTGCGCCAGTTCCACCAGATTGGTGTTGAGTGTTTTGGCTCTAGCAATCCAGCTACCGATGTGGAAACCATCGCGATGGCAGCCCATTTCTTGAAAGAAATTGGCATCCAAGGTGTCAAACTACACCTCAATACGCTTGGAAATCCTGAGAGCCGTGCGGCTTATCGTCAAGCCTTGATTGACTATTTGACACCGCTCAAGGAGACCTTGTCTAAGGATAGCCAGCGTCGCTTGGAGGAAAACCCTCTCCGTGTCTTGGACTCTAAGGAAAAAGAAGACAAGGTGGCAGTGGAGAATGCACCGTCTATCTTGGATTTCCTTGATGAAGAAAGCCAAGCTCATTTTGATGCGGTGCGTCAGATGTTGGAAAATCTTGGGGTAGACTATATCATCGATACCAATATGGTGCGTGGTCTGGACTACTACAACCACACCATTTTCGAGTTTATCACTGAGATCGAGGGCAATGACTTGACCGTCTGTGCGGGTGGTCGTTACGATGGTTTGGTTGCCTACTTTGGTGGTCCTGAAACTGCTGGCTTTGGTTTTGGACTTGGTGTAGAGCGCCTGCTTCTCATTCTTGAAAAGCAAGGTGTGGCCCTCCCTATCGAAAATGCCCTAGATGTCTATATTGCAGTCTTGGGAGAAGGAGCAAATGTTAAGGCCTTGGAATTGGTACAGGCTCTTCGCCAACAAGGTTTCAAAGCAGAGCGTGATTACCTCAACCGTAAGCTCAAAGCTCAGTTCAAGTCAGCCGATGTCTTTGCGGCTAAGACCCTCATCACTCTAGGTGAGAGCGAAGTCGAAAGCGGACAAGTGACGGTCAAGAACAACCAAACCCGAGAAGAAGTGCAAGTGTCGCTTGAGACAATCAGCAAAAACTTCTCAGAAATCTTTGAAAAACTAGGATTTTATACTCAATGAAAATCAAAGAGCAAACTAGGAAGCTAGCCGCAGGCTGTACTTGAGTACGGCAAGGTGAAGCTGACGTGGTTTGAATTTGATTTTCGAAGAGTATTAATGATAGATAAACTGGTCAGGAACCTACTCCTGACCTTTTTCTTTTGCAAAATGACAAAAATCATAAACTTTTTGACAAATATGCTTGTCAAAAAGAAAAAGATGTGTTACAATATAAGCAAGTTAAGAGAAAAGGAGAAAGGAACGATTATGTGGGCATTAGGATTTGTACCTCTTGTGATTATGTATTATATCTACCATTCCCAAAAGGTCAAGAAACTAGAGAATAAAATAAAAAGAATTGAGCAAAAACAGAAAGGAAATAAAGAAATGTCAAGAATTTTAAAAGAATTGATTGGGAAAACACCGACAATCGTTGGACAAGTTTTTGGAACAGACAACTGGGAAGTTGTGGATGTTGATGAGGAATGGGTCAAGCTACGTCGTGTTAATAAAAAAGGAAAAGAAAAATTCAAACTACAACGTATTGAGGATATCCAAACCGTTGAATTTGACGGAAAGTAGGTGTGTAACATGCAACTAAAAAATCGTCTAAAAGAGCTGCGGGCTCGCGATGGTCTCAACCAAACCGAACTGGCTAAGCTAGCAGGGGTTTCCAGGCAGACCATTAGCCTACTAGAACGGGACGAATACACCCCGTCCATTATCATTGCCCTGAAAATATCTCAAATTTTCAATGAAACAGTCGAATCGGTATTTCGCTTGGAGGAGGACGAGTGATGAACAAGTATAAAGTGATTTATTATGTAGTTGCCATAGCTTTATTAGTCAGCGTATTTCTACTGATTGGGATAGACTTAGGTTGGTTTAGTCCCTATCAAAGTGACCAATTTATTTGGGCCTACTTTGCTCTCATCCCAGTAATTGAATGGATTGAAAAGAAATCCAAAAATCTAGCAAGTGAAAAAGGAGAATGAAAATGAAAAAGAAAAATAAAGGTGGATTGTTATTTTTAATGTCTGTTGTCTTTGGAGGTTTCTTGGGCGGTTTTGTAGGGATGTTTAAGGCTGCTACCGAATCCCACGAAATTATGTTAGATGTAAAAGTCTTGATACCCTGGATATCAGCTATTTGTTTATTGATAGGTTTCATTAGCATTCTTTTGACGTTCAATTTCTTAAAGAAAAGCAGAAAATTTCACTCCTTGTATCAAGAGGAAATGGACGATGATCTGAATGAAACCTATTATGTGCAAATGAATCGTAATCTTGAGTTTGGAACTATTGCTTTTCATATTACAAGTGTAGCGATTTTATTGGCTCTCTTTATTTCAGGAAGTGAAGTGATTGTACTAGATAGAAGCAATCTAATCTTACCTCTTTCTTTTTTGGGATTAGTATTGATTTTTAATGCTCAAAAATATTTTTATAAGACTATTGCGATTGTTCGTCAGTTTGATTTGGCATTTTTCTCTACACCAAAGGATTATTTAGACTATGTCAATTCTTACGATGAGGGGGAGCGCCAGGCTAATTTGGAACAGAGTTTTCGAATTTTATTCCAATTAAACCAATATGTCTTACCAGGTCTCTACTTTTTGATTGCTCTCTTTTCCTTGCTGACAGGAGAGATTCAGTTACTAGCTTTCTTGCTGGTAGGAGTGATCCATATTTATATCGGTGTGATGCAGTTGCCTATGGTGAAACGTTATTTTAAATAAAGGAGTTTCTATGATTCGTGTTGAAAATGTAAGCAAAAGTTTTGGAAGCAAAAAAGCTCTTCATCAGATTTCTTTTGAGATTAAGGAGGGTGAAATCTTTGGTTTTCTTGGCCCTTCTGGCTCAGGTAAAACAACCATGATCAATGTCTTGACAGGTCAGTTGGCTGCAGATCAAGGGAAAACAGTTTTGTTAGGCAAGAATTCTCAAGATTTAACCTCAAATGATTTGGAACAA
Source organism: Streptococcus gwangjuensis (assembly GCF_028156745.1). Classification (GTDB taxonomy): domain Bacteria; phylum Bacillota; class Bacilli; order Lactobacillales; family Streptococcaceae; genus Streptococcus; species Streptococcus gwangjuense_A. The sequence goes on along the minus strand of NZ_JAODJG010000039.1, from coordinate 134,212 downwards.
ATTGGTATTGTTAGTGATGGCAGTGGTTTTTATGAAAAGATGAGTCTTTACAAAAATCTGCTCATTTACGCTAAGTTATATGGTCTCAAGTCAGATAGAGTAAATCAGGTGCTCCAACAGGTTGGATTGGCAGATGCTAAAGATATTATCGCAGAAAAACTATCTACAGGAATGAAACAACGAATGTTCTTGGCTCGTGCCCTTCTGAATGCTCCTAAGATTCTCTTCCTAGATGAGCCAACTAGTGGCTTAGACCCTACAACATCTAAGATGATTCATACCCTACTTCAAGAATTAAAGCAGGCGGGGACAACTATCTTTCTGACCACGCATGATATGAATGAAGCAACTCTGCTTTGTGATCGCTTATCTCTTTTGAATAAGGGGAACTTAATAGAGTATGGAAGTCCGCAAGATATTATCCAGAAGTACCATGTGGATAAGAAAGTACGTGTGGTTTATAACGATGGACGAGAACAGATAGTTCCATTTGAAGAATTGCCACATTTAGACACGACAGATTTGATGGTGGTTCACTCTTGTGAGCCGACTTTAGAAGAGATCTTTATCAGATTGACAGGAGAAAAGTTAGATGTTTAGAAAATTAAATGCCCTACTATGGTTAAGATTACAAGTCCTTATTAGCAATTCATCTTTGTTGGCGACTCTATTGTTGCCTTTTGGACTGACTGTTTTATATAATGAATTTTTAAATAAGAATGGACAATTGAGCCTATTTTTTCTATCTGCTAGCTTGACGATGGTCTTGAGCATGGGAAGTGGTTATATGGTATCGATTATGATGGCAGAAGATAAGGAAAAACGAAATCTTAAATCACTCCTCCTAAGTGGTGTGACAGCAACAGAATATACTTTCAGTATGCTCGTTCTCCCTATTCTGATAATGTTACTTGCTATGATTGTGCTTCCCATCTATCTTAAAGTAGATCTATCTGGTTATTTATTTGCTTACGTTATCTATTTGCTCCTAGCAACTATTAGTATTATTTTTCTCAACCTTCTAATCGGTGCGGTGTCAGATACTCAATCTAAAGCGCAAGTTTATAGTATCTTCCCTATGTTAATTGTCTCTTTTTTACCTATAATTGCTCTTCAAAATGATACGGCTCAGAAAGTGTTGGATTACTCGTTCGTCGGTCCTATTGTAAATCTTTTAAATCAAAAGGGTGGAGAAATATCCTTTTCTAATATCGGCATGTTACTTGCCTGGGTACTTGTGTTAGGAATAGCGAACCTCTTTGTATTGAAAAATAGCTATAAAGCAAGATAGGAGATTTATATGAAACTACTTAAAAACCTTGGCTGGTTTCTTCTAGCCATTCTATCCTTTTACTTTATCTATGGCTTCATTCAGGTGCTCGCGACTACGTCGCTTGCCTTAGGTGCTTCACCCTATGCTGTTACCCTACTCTATGTAGCCTTGGCTGGAGTTTATGTGTACGGCGTTTACAAATGGTATCAGAAAGGTCTTGTTCGTATTGAGAAGAGTGGCTTCAACCGATTTATTTGGCTTCCTGCCTTGGTTTGGTTCTTATCTCTGGTTGTCCAGTTTTTCTTGCCAAATGATCCTTCAGTAAATCAGCAAATAGCGATAGACTTGACCTTGTCTCAACCACTTTTCTCATTCTTTGCGGTCGTTATTTTTGCTCCTTTGACGGAAGAACTTATCTTTAGAGGGATGTTGGCACGCTATCTCTTTCCTAAGCAGGACAATAGTAAACAAACTCTGCTTTTCCTTCTGGTATCTAGTGTTCTGTTTGCCTTGATTCATTTCCCAGGTGATGTGCAACAATTTTTAGTTTATGCTAGTCTTGGTTTTAGCTTGGGCTTGGCTTATATTAGCAGAAAAGGTCTGGTCTACAGTATTTCTCTCCATGCTTTGAATAATTTAGTCAGCTTTTTGATGATTCTCATGCTATAATAGAGTCAGGAGGTCACATGAAACGAGTAATTTTATTAGCAGTGATTCAAGCAGTTGTTCTATTTTTCATCATTGGGGGACTAGCTTATGCCTTCAAAGGTGATTTCTTCTATAGCCACCTAGCAGTTGTCTTTGCCCCTATTGCAGGTGTCTTGCGCTTTGGGACAGCTTACACAACGGAGATTGTCTTGCCTCGAAAGGCAGCCGAAATTGCTGAAAAGCGTAAAGCAGGCAAAAATTCAAAATAAAAGAGTCCGGTGAAGTTCATCGGATTTTTGTATGGGCGTCAATTTTTAGAGTCTTCACTTGATTTTTTAAGACAGGCAAACTTTTCTGATGATTTTCATGAAGAGCCTGCGCTTTTATGGTAAAATAGTAACAGAATAAAAGAGGAGAGAAAACATGAAACGTAGTATGTATGCTGGTCGTGTTCGTGAGGAACACATCGGACAAGAAATAACCTTGAAAGGATGGGTAGGCCGTCGTCGTGACCTTGGTGGTTTGATCTTTATCGACCTTCGTGACCGTGAAGGAATCATGCAGTTGGTTATCAACCCTGAAAAAGTATCTGCAGAGGTTATGGCAACAGCTGAAAGCCTTCGTAGCGAATTTGTTATCGAGGTGACTGGTCAGGTCGCTGCGCGTGAGCAAGCCAATGATAAGTTGCCAACTGGTGCAGTTGAGTTAAACGTGACAGCTCTGACCGTGCTTAATACAGCTAAGACAACACCATTTGAGATTAAGGATGGCATTGAGGCCAATGACGATACGCGTTTGCGTTACCGTTACCTTGACCTTCGTCGTCCAGAAATGTTGGAAAATCTTAAACTTCGTGCTAAGGTGACCCACTCTATCCGCAACTACTTGGATGAGTTGGAGTTTATCGACGTGGAGACACCATTCCTTTCTAAGTCAACGCCTGAAGGGGCGCGTGACTATTTGGTGCCATCTCGTGTTAATAAAGGGCATTTTTACGCGCTTCCTCAAAGTCCACAGATTACTAAGCAGTTATTGATGAATGCTGGTTTTGACCGTTACTACCAAATCGTCAAATGTTTCCGTGATGAAGACTTACGTGGAGACCGCCAGCCTGAGTTTACCCAGGTCGACTTGGAAACATCCTTCCTTACTGAGCAAGAAATCCAAGATATCACAGAAGGTTTGATTGCGCGCGTGATGAAGGAAACAAAAGGTATCGAAGTAACGTTGCCATTCCCTCGTATGAAATACGATGATGCTATGGCTCTTTACGGTTCTGATAAACCTGACACTCGTTTTGATATGTTGCTTCAGGACTTGACAGAAGTGGTCAAAGGTGTGGACTTTAAAGTCTTTTCAGAAGCACCTGCTGTAAAAGCAATTGTAGTCAAAGGAGCTGCGGACAACTATTCACGTAAAGACATCGACAAGATGACGGAAGTAGCCAAACAGTACGGTGCCAAAGGTCTTGCTTGGGTCAAGGTAGTTGATGGAGAATTAAACGGACCAGTTGCTAAGTTCTTGACTGGCATCCAAGCAGAATTGACAACAGCGCTTGCTCTTGAAGATAAGGACTTGGTTCTCTTTGTGGCGGATACGCTTGAAGTGGCCAATGCAACTCTTGGTGCCCTTCGTGGACGTATTGCCAAAGAGCTTGGCTTGATTGATAACGATAAATTCAACTTCCTTTGGGTGGTTGACTGGCCAATGTTTGAATGGTCTGAAGAAGAAGGTCGCTATATGAGCGCCCACCATCCATTCACACTTCCACAGGAAGAGACTGCTCACGAATTAGAAGGCGATTTGGCTAAGGTTCGTGCTATTGCTTACGATATCGTCTTGAACGGTTATGAGCTTGGTGGTGGTAGCCTTCGTATCAACCAAAAAGACCTTCAAGAACGCATGTTCAAGGCTCTTGGTTTCTCAGCTGAAGAAGCCAATGACCAGTTTGGTTTCCTTCTTGAAGCCATGGACTATGGTTTCCCACCACACGGTGGTTTGGCTATCGGGCTTGACCGATTTGTCATGCTCTTAGCAGGAGAAGAAAATATCCGTGAAGTCATCGCCTTTCCTAAGAACAACAAGGCAACTGACCCAATGACACAAGCTCCTTCAACAGTAGCTCTCAAACAACTAGAGGAACTCAGCTTACAAGTAGAAGAAGATGAAACAAGCAAAACGAATTAAGCGGTGGCGCTATTATCTGCGCCGCTTTGCTTATCAGATAAAAATTTTACGTGTCTTACAAAGTATCTCTCGCGAAAAATATGACGAAAAGATTTCGGCCTCTTTGGTCTATGGTTTTCTATCAGCAGTAGCGGTCAATTTCTTTTTCCAACCAGGGCATGTGTATTCGAGTGGTGCGACAGGTCTGGCACAGATTATCTCTGCCTTGAGTAATCACTGGTTTGGTTTTCATATTCCGATTTCGCTAACCTTCTACGCCATTAATTTTCCTTTGATGGTTTTGGCTTGGTATCAGATTGGCCATAAGTTCACCGTCTTTACCTTTATCACGGTGTCCATGAGTTCCTTCTTTATCCAGTTTGTCCCTGTAGCGACCTTAACGGAGGATCCCATTATCAATGCCCTTTTTGGGGGTGTTGTTATGGGCTTGGGGATTGGTTTTGCTCTTCGAAACAATATCTCCAGTGGTGGGACAGATATCGTTAGTCTGACTATTCGCAAGAAAACAGGTAAGAATGTCGGTAGTATTTCTTTCTTGGTAAATGGAACCATCATGCTGATAGCAGGTTTGACCTTTGGTTGGAAATACGCTCTCTACTCTATGATTACCATCTTTGTCTCTAGCCGTGTGACAGATGCAGTCTTTACCAAGCAAAAACGTATGCAGGCCATGATTGTGACCAATCATCCAGATAAAGTAATTGAAAAAATCCATAAAAAATTGCACCGCGGAGCAACCATGATCCACGATGCAGAAGGAACCTATAATCACGAAAGAAAGCCAGTTTTAATCACTGTCATTACCCGTGCAGAGTTTAATGAATTTAAACAGATTATGAAACAGGTGGATCCAAGCGCCTTTGTCTCTGTCTCGGAGAATGTTCATATTTTGGGACGGTTCGTTGAAACAGATAATTAGTAACTAAAAAAACCAGCGCGAGCTGGTTTTTATTTTTCGATAATTTTGTGGGCGATTAACTGACGGTAACAAATTTGTTTATTGCTTTTAGCATCGTTGATAATCTGGAGGATGGTTTCAAGGGAAACACGACCAAGTTCTAGGCTGTTGATATCAACATAGGCCGCCAAGTTGAGCTTGGGATTGACTGAGTCGAAGCTGAGAACGGGGACATCCAGTTGGTGCTTAGCGATGTAGTCACAGACCCCTTCAGCTAGGAGACTATCGGTTGTAATGATAGCATCAATCTGCGGATCATGCTGAAAGAGGAGTTTACTAAACTGATACCCTTTTTCTTCTAGGAACTCTGTTGCAAAATAGGTCAAATTTCCATCAATAGGCAGTTGGTGTTGTTTGAGGGCGGACTCATAGCCTGTTAAACGGTCTTGCGTTACGAAGAGTCGCTTCGTCCCTCCAATAAAGGCAATTCGTTTGCAGCCTTTTTTGATAAAATATTCGGTTGCATCAAAACCGGCTTGGACATTGTCATTATCGACAAGAGGGATAAAGGGTGAAATGGATTTTCCTAGGATGAGGAAGGGGAACTGCTCATCAGCGACCAGTTTGACCAAGGGATCTTCCTCTTCGGCATAAAGGAAAATCAAACCATCCACACGTTTACCGTAAACCATCTGTGAAATAGCTTTAAGGCGCTCTTTTTCATCTTTACCTGTTGCAATCTGAATAGCATAGTGATTTTCAGAAGCGACTTGGGCGATACCACGGAGGACAGATGGGAAGAAAGGATTTTGATAGAAGGCGTCTGAGTCATCAGGAAGGACCAAGCCGATAACTTGGGTATAACTGCTTACCAAACTACGAGCGTTGAGGTTGGGGTGGTAATTGAGCTCCTTCATAGCCTTGCGAACGCGTTTTTTTGTTTCGTCGCTAATGGTTGATTTATTTTGAATAACACGGGTTACAGTTGAAGGCGAAACACCAGCAGCCTTGGCCACGTCTTTAATCGTAACGGGCATAAAAATCTCCTATTTATGGTAATCTGGATCACGGAAATGCGTTTTATAAAAAATAGTGACCAGATATAGAACAAAAAGAATGTTTTGTACAGTAATCAGGGTTGTCATATTTTGGCCAAATAATCCCAAAATAAGCGTAATCAGAGTTGGTAATCCTAAACAGTTCAAGATAAAATGGTAGCACTCTTTAAAGGTTCTAAATGAAAAGAGGCGTGATTTCTTAGTGATATAAAGGAGAAGACTAGCTCCTAGAGAGACAATGAAGAAATTCAAACCAAAGAGGAAGCTTGCTCCGAGAACTAGGAAGAGACTGATATAGACACGATTCTGCTGGTACCAGTCTTTAGAAATCGCTTGTGTCAAGCTGTCTTTGCTTTTGAAACTCTCAGTCTGAATCGCTCGGTAAGAGATGCGTGTCAACTCTTTACTTTCCTTGCTGATGACGAGCTCATTCGTATCGAAATGCAGTTGCAAGTCCTTAGGTAATTCCTTGCTTTGACTTGGACCGATTAAAAGAGAAGGCGCTTGACTAGCTGTGCCTGTATAAGTTAATTTGCCATCAACAATTGCAGCGTGTTCAGAGAGATCCTGGACAACCTCATCTGTCAATGGTTCATAGACATTATCGATAAAGGTTTCTAGCGGATAAGTCTCCTGCGAGCTGTTTTGGATAGCAATGGGGACCATAGATAAGCTGATAAGGAAGATACTGGTAAAGAGAAGCTGAAACCAGTTGAGTCCGAAACGTTTGGACAGGGGCTTACGAAATCCCCAAATACTTGAAAAATATGAAAATGGATATGGGAGCATTTGTATCTTTCTAAAAGGTGTTTTCTATATGAGTATTATTATATAGAGAAATGTGCTTTATTTCAAGTCTAGGAGACAAATTGCTTGATACAAGGATATTATTTACAGTAGCAATCGCTAATACTCAATGAAAATCAAAGAGCAAACTAGGAAGCTAGCCGCAGGTTGCTCAAAGCACAGCTTTGAGGTTGCAGATAAAGCTGACGTGGTTTGAAGAGATTTTCGAAGAGTATAAAATGAAAAAGGGTGGCGGGGATAAATTATCCCTTGTCGCCACCACTTGTAAGTCCTGAAACAAAGTTCTTTTGTAGGAAGAAGAAGAGAATACAGATTGGAAGGGCGATGAGGATAGCACCTGCTGAGAAGTAGGCAATCTTCATGTTTTTCGCATTGTTAACGAAGGTTTGGAGACCAACGGCAACAGTAAAGTATTCTTTCTCACGAAGCAAGAAACTAGAGAGGATGTAGTCCCCGAAAGGTCCCATGAAGGCCCAGAGAGCTTGCACAGCGATCATTGGGCGAACAAGTGGAAGAACAATTTGCCAGAAGCGGCGGAAGTGTCCTGCACCGTCTAGTTTTGCAGATTCGTCTAGAGACATTGGCACCGTATCGAAGTAACCTTTCATCAACCAAGCATTCATCGGGATACCCCCACCAACATAAAGGAAGATGAGGAACCAGCTGTGGTTAAGGGCGTTCAACATAAGTGCCATAACGAAGAAGGCTGTCAAAGCGGCCATGGTTGGCACCATTTGGATAATCAAGAAGAAGACCAAACTTTGTTTACGAGCCAAGAAGTTGTAACGACTGTAAGCATAACCAGCAAGTACGATGATACTTGTTTGAACCGCCATGGTAACCAAGGCGATAATCAAAGTGTTGAGGTACCAAGTACCGTATAAGGTTTCAGAGAAGAGCCCTTGGAAGTTAGCAAAACTAAAGTCGACGTTGCTGTCTAGTTTAAAGGCTACTACGTTACCAGTCTTGAAGGCAGACATGATAGTGATCAAAAGTGGATAGATAATCACGATTGAAAGGCCAACTAAGTAGAGGTAGGTAAGGGTTTGAGTCAGTCTACGTTTGAGTTTAATTGAGTTATTCATCTTAGACGTCCTCCATATCAAATGCGTGTAGTTTCTTGAATGCGATCATAGAGATTGAGATGACAATGATAGAGATAATCAAGGTAACAGCTGCCGCCATAGAGTATTGAGGAGATGTACCTGTTGTCAAACGGTAGATCCATGAAATCAAGATATCGGTTGAACCAGCTCCACCACCGACACTACCAGGTCCTCCAGCGTTGAAAAGGTACATGATAGAGAAGTTGTTAAAGTTGAAGGTGTATTGACTGATCAAAGTAGGTGCCGCAACGGCCAAGATCATTGGGAAAGTGATGTTGCGGAATTTTTGCCAAGCATTAGCACCGTCAATATAAGCTGCTTCGTAAAGGTCGTTAGGAATAGATTGCAAGATACCCAAAGTCAAAACGTAGATGTATGGGAATCCAAGCCAACCTTGCATCATAATCAAGGCAATCTTAGTCCAAGTTGGGTCTGTTTTCCAAGGAATAAGAGCACCATCAAGGAAAGGAAGGAATTTAGCCAAGATTGGCAAGACTTGAGTGTTGATAGCACCGACACTATCGTTAAACATGTTTGAGAATGTCAAGATAGTGATGAAGGCTGGAACAGCCCAAGGAAGAAGGAAAATAACACCGAAGATACGTTTTCCTTTGATAAATGGTTGGTTAGCAATGATAGCTGTGAAGATACCAATCACAATCTGTAAAGTTGAGGCAGCCAAAGCCCAGATGATAGTCCAAGAAAGAACGGCACCAAAGGCAGAACGGAAGGTACTCAAACTCCAGATGTTCGTAAAGTTGGTCAAACCAACCCAGTCCAACAATTTGTTTGGTGGCAAGTGCTGGAAGTCGTAGTTGGTAAAGGCAATCATCAAGGTTACGATAACTGGGAAGATAATCGCAAAAGTCATGGCAATATAAGATGGGATGATCAAGAGGTAAGGGAAGCCATTTTCATAGATTCCTTTGATCATATCTTTTAGCGTAAGTGGGACTGGAATTCCATTGTTGATACGTTTTGCGATAGTATGTGCATCTTTGATATTTGAGAAATAAAAGAGTACATAAACGACTACAAAGATTAAATGGAAGGCACCACGAATCAGCATGAAGAGGGAATTATCACGACCTGGCTTGTCTCCAAGAGTGATGAGATTGCTTAATTCAGGGGATGCAAGTGCTAGGAAATAAAGGACAAATACAAGAGTTACACCAAGGAAGATAAAACCTTTGGCTTTTTGTTTATTGTAAATCTGTCCTAACCCAGGAATGATAGACAGCAGGGCTGCTTTACTAGGTTGTTGCTTTTCCATAATAACTCCTTTCATAGGATACTGGTTTCTAATCAAAACCTAAACTATATATGTTTTTTGTTGATAAATTCAAAGGGGGATTTGAATTCCACCCCCCTTGAACAAATTTTTTATTCACCAAATTTTTGTTTGATTGTTTCTTTGATCAATGTCACAGCATCGTTAGCAGCTGTTTTAGCATCTTTCTTACCACTTACAGAGTCAAAGAGCATGTTAGCAGCTGGTTCCCAAACTGCAGACATTTGAGAGATGTTTGGCATTGGTTGAGCGTTCTTGAACTGTTTGATAACAGCTGTTGTCAACTCATCGTTTTTACCTTCAGCGTATGAACGAGCTTCAGTGTTAGCTGGGATTTCGTTAGTTGCATCGTAGAAGGCTTTTTGCTGTTCAGTTGAAACAAGGAAGTCTACAAATTTTTGTGCTCCTTCAAGGTTCTTAGTGCTTGATGGGATGATCCAAGCTTTACCACCACCGAATGCTGCGTAGTCTTTTCCGTTTGGAAGAGTTGGGATAGTTGCAACACCGTAGTTTACTTTAGCATCTTTGAATGCTTGAGCTTTCCAAGGTCCATCGATGATAGCAGCTGTTTTACCTTCTTGGAATTGAGTTTGGATTAAGTTTCCAGCAGCTGTACCATCTTGCATACCTTTAGGCCATTTTTCATACCAAGATTTAGCGTAGTTGATACCTGCGATAGCACCTTCGTTTGCAAGACCGATGTCTTTAGGATTTTTACCGTTATCGCCAAATACATAAGCTCCGTTACCAGCAAGAAGTCCGTATGCATAGTAGAAGTTTGTCCAGTCAGCTAGAAAAGCAGAAGTTTTTCCATCTTCTCCAGCGAATGCGTATTTGCTATCTTTAGCAAGTTCTTCTAATTCAGCAAAAGTTTTTGGAGCGTCTTTTACCAAGTCTTTGTTGTAGTACATAACAAGTGATTCGATAACCGCAGGAGCACCGTAAACTTTACCGTCAGCAGCTGTTACAAGAGATTTAGTTTTATCATCTGTTTTAGCGCCATCGCTCAATTTCACTTCTGAAAGTTGTCCGTCAGTACCAAGGCTACCTACACGGTCGTATGGAGCCATCATAACGTCAGCAGCTTGACCTGATTGGTTGTCAAGAGAAAGTTTGTCAAGACCACCAAGTTGGTCACCAGATTTGATGTTAACTTTTGTTCCTGATTCTTTTTCATAAGCCTTAGCAACTGTTTCAGCAAAAGCTTTGTATTGGTCTTCAACGTAAAGAGTGATTTCTTTACCTTCAGATGAACCAGCATCAGCAGCTTTTTCAGCAGGTTTGCTTCCGCAAGCTACCAAAAGCAAGCTAGCGAGTGTAGCAGTTCCAAGCACAGCAGCGCTCTTCATGAATTTAGATGACATAGTGTATTCCTCCTAAAGAATAACAAATTTTATAATGAGGAAACGCAAACGTTTTCCTTTATGGGACTAGTATAGCACAATTGGAAAGCGGTTGCAAGTGTTTTTTGTAAAAATTTTTAAAAAAATTGTAGAAAAAAGAAAACGCTTTATCGTCATATAATAGTAGAAAATCTAAAAATCGCTTTTGTTTTATTTTTTTAAAAAAGTTGAGAAAACGATTGCCTAATTTACAAATGGAAAGCAGGGAGGATTCTCACTTTATTTTTGCTTAATGAGATAAGTGAAACCCTTATTCCTATTTTGTTTGTTTCCTGAAAGGATATATATACGAGTAAGAAGAAAAAAATTAAAAAAATAATCAAAAAAGTTATTTATAACCGCTTGCATTTATCAAGAAAATGAGCTATACTAGTAATAGCGCAAACGTTTGCGTTCATAAAAATGTAATATCTAACTATAAACACATGAGGTGCTTATTATGAAAAAACGTCAAAGTGGTGTGTTGATGCACATTTCTTCTCTTCCAGGAGCATACGGAATCGGATCATTTGGTAAAAGTGCTTACGACTTCGTTGATTTCTTGGTTCGCACAAAACAACGTTACTGGCAAATTCTTCCACTAGGAACAACTAGTTACGGAGATTCTCCTTACCAATCTTTCTCAGCCTTCGCAGGGAACACTCATTTCATCGATTTGGATATCTTGGTGGAACAAGGCTTGTTGCAAGTAAGTGACCTTGAAGGGGTTGACTTTGGTAGTGATGCGTCTGAAGTTGATTATGCAAAAATCTACTATGCACGTCGTCCTCTTTTAGAAAAAGCTGTGAAACGCTTCTTAGAAGTAGGAGATGTTAAAGATTTTGAGAAATTTGCTCAAGACAACCAATCATGGCTTGAACTCTTTGCAGAGTATATGGCTATTAAAGAGCATTTTGACAATCTTGCTTGGACTGAATGGCCAGATGCAGATGCTCGTGCTCGTAAAGCTTCAGCCCTTGAAAGCTACCGTGAGCAATTGGCAGACAAGTTGGTTTACCACCGTGTGACTCAATACTTCTTCTTCCAACAATGGTTGAAATTGAAAGCTTATGCTAACGACAACCACATCGAAATCGTTGGGGACATGCCAATCTATGTAGCGGAAGATTCAAGCGATATGTGGGCAAATCCACATCTCTTCAAGACAGATGTCAACGGTAAGGCTACTTGCATCGCAGGATGCCCACCAGATGAATTTTCTGCAACTGGTCAGCTTTGGGGTAACCCAATCTATGACTGGGAAGCAATGGACAAAGACGGCTACAAATGGTGGATTGAACGCTTGCGTGAAAGCTTTAAAATCTATGACATCGTTCGTATCGACCACTTCCGTGGTTTCGAATCTTACTGGGAAATCCCTGCTGGTTCTGATACAGCAGCACCTGGTGAGTGGGTCAAAGGTCCTGGCTACAAGCTCTTTGCAGCTGTTAAGGAAGAACTTGGCGAGCTAAACATCATCGCAGAAGACCTTGGTTTCATGACAGACGAAGTGATCGAATTGCGTGAACGTACTGGCTTCCCAGGAATGAAGATTCTTCAATTTGCCTTCAACCCAGAAGACGAAAGCATCGATAGCCCACACTTGGCACCTGCTAACTCAGTAATGTACACAGGAACACACGATAACAATACGGTTCTTGGTTGGTACCGTAACGAGATCGATGATGCAACTCGTGAATACATGGCGCGCTACACTAACCGTAAAGAATACGAAACAGTGCCACATGCTATGCTTCGTACAGTCTTTTCATCAGTTAGCTTCATGGCAATTGCAACTATGCAAGATTTGCTAGAATTGGATGAGGCAGCTCGTATGAACTTCCCATCTACCCTTGGTGGAAACTGGTCTTGGCGTATGACTGAAGATCAATTGACACCAGCTGTCGAGGAAGGCTTGCTTGACTTGACAACAATCTATCGCCGAATCAATGAAAATTTGGTAGAATTAAAGAAATAATACAATATCAGGAGACACCTTAAACATGTTATCACTACAAGAATTTGTACAGAATCGTTACAATAAAACCATTGCAGAATGTAGCAATGAAGAGCTTTACCTGGCTCTTCTTAACTATAGCAAGCTTGCAAGTAGCAAAAAACCAGTTAACACTGGTAAGAAAAAAGTTTACTATATCTCAGCTGAGTTCTTGATTGGTAAACTCTTGTCAAACAACTTGATCAACCTTGGTCTTTACGATGATGTTAAAAAAGAACTTGCAGCTGCAGGTAAAGACTTGATCGAAGTAGAAGAAGTTGAATTGGAACCATCTCTTGGTAATGGTGGTTTGGGACGTTTGGCTGCCTGCTTTATCGACTCAATTGCTACTCTTGGTTTAAACGGTGACGGTGTTGGTCTTAACTACCACTTTGGTCTATTCCAACAAGTTCTTAAAAACAACCAACAAGAAACAATTCCAAATGCATGGTTGACAGAGCAAAACTGGTTGGTTCGCTCAAGCCGTAGCTACCAAGTACCATTTGCTCACTTCACATTGACATCAACTCTTTACGATATCGATGTACCTGGTTACAAGACAGAAACTAAGAACCGCTTGCGTTTGTTTGACTTGGATTCAGTTGATTCTTCAATCATTAAAGACGGTATCAACTTTGATAAAACAGATATCGCTCGAAACTTGACTCTTTTCCTTTACCCAGATGATAGTGACCGTCAAGGTGAATTGCTCCGTATCTTCCAACAATACTTCATGGTTTCAAATGGTGCGCAATTGATCATTGACGAAGCAATCGAAAAAGGAAGCAACTTGCATGACCTTGCTGACTACGCAGTTGTACAAATCAACGATACTCATCCATCAATGGTTATCCCTGAATTGATCCGTCTTTTGACTGCTCGTGGTATCGATCTTGATGAAGCAATCTCAATCGTTCGTAGTATGACTGCCTACACTAACCACACAATCCTTGCTGAAGCCCTTGAAAAATGGCCTCTTGAATTCTTGCAAGAAGTGGTTCCTCACTTGGTACCAATCATCGAAGAATTGGACCGTCGCGTGAAAGCAGAATACAAAGATCCAGCTGTTCAAATCATCGACGAGAGTGGACGTGTTCACATGGCTCACATGGATATCCACTACGGATACAGCGTTAACGGGGTAGCAGCACTCCACACTGAAATCTTGAAGAACTCTGAGTTGAAAGCCTTCTACGACCTTTACCCAGAAAAATTCAACAACAAAACAAACGGTATTACATTCCGTCGTTGGCTCATGCATGCCAACCCAAGACTATCTCACTACTTGGATGAGATTATTGGAGAAGGTTGGCACCATGAAGCAGATGAGCTTGAAAAACTCTTGTCTTATGAAGATAAAGCAGCTGTCAAAGAAAAATTGGAAAGCATCAAGGCTCACAACAAACGTAAATTGGCACGTCACTTGAAAGAACATCAAGGTGTGGAAATCAATACAAACTCTATCTTTGATATCCAAATCAAACGTCTTCACGAGTACAAACGCCAACAAATGAACGCTTTGTACGTAATCCACAAATACCTTGACATCAAAGCTGGTAACATCCCTGCTCGCCCAATCACAATCTTCTTTGGTGGTAAAGCAGCGCCAGCCTACACAATCGCTCAAGACATCATCCACTTGATCCTTTGCATGTCAGAAGTTATTGCTAACGATCCAGCAGTAGCTCCACACTTGCAAGTTGTAATGGTTGAAAACTACAACGTTACTGCAGCAAGCTTCCTTATCCCAGCGTGTGATATCTCAGAACAAATCTCACTTGCTTCTAAAGAAGCTTCAGGTACTGGTAACATGAAATTCATGTTGAACGGAGCTTTGACTCTTGGTACTATGGACGGTGCTAACGTGGAAATCGCTGAATTGGTTGGAGACGAAAATATCTACATCTTTGGTGAAGATTCAGAAACTGTTATCGACCTTTACGATAAAGCAGCATACAAATCAAGCGAATTCTACGCTCGTGAAGCTATCAAACCATTGGTTGACTTCATCGTTAGCGATGCAGTTCTTGCAGCTGGAAACAAAGAACGCTTGGAACGTCTTTACAATGAATTAATCAACAAAGACTGGTTCATGACTCTTCTTGACTTGGAAGACTACATCAAGGTTAAAGAACAAATGTTGGCTGACTACGAAGACCGTGACGCATGGTTGGATAAAGTCATTGTTAACATTTCTAAAGCAGGATTCTTCTCATCTGACCGTACAATCGCTCAGTACAACGAAGATATCTGGCACTTGAACTAAGTTACAAGATTTATACTAATACACTTTCCTATAAAGCGAATTTCAATCGAAATTCGCTTTTTTGAATGCTGTGGATTTGGGTCAATTTTGTCTAAAAATAGAGAAATTCTAGATGCAGTGAAGGCCTAGAAATGCTGGTTTTTACTGTCTTTCAGCTTCGAAATCTACTTAAAAATCACCTCAAATTCCTTGCATCCGCTTACACAAAGTATTATAATATGATTATAGGAAAGAAGGTGTTCTTATGTGGAAAAAATATTTTTTAAAATATAAATGGACAGATTTATTTTGGATTCTATTTGTTATTTTAACATGCCTCTTGATGGGTAATGATACTCTTTTTCCGCTTACTCATCAAGAAATCTCTTATCATGGGTGCTTATTTGGAATTACACTTGCCTTATTTCACTTGCTATTTATTGATAAGTTTTTTATTTCGAATCGAAAATAAAGATTAGAACTTAGAATTGGTAAATTTCCTAAATTTTTCGGATAGATAGTTTAAAAATTGCAATTTAAAACCGCATATCTTCTTGAAATGCGGTTTCTTTTTATGTGCCAATTACAGTACTTTCCCAACCAGAATCTCAGCTTCAATGGTAATCTCTGTCAGTTGACTCCAGTCAATCTTGCTCTGGTCGATGTGAAAGAGTAGGGGCGTCATGCTGAGTAGGGCTTGGAGCTGATCTGCTGTGATAGTTTTAGTCAGAGAGGCAGTTTGACTAGATAGGATGGTAAAGTGTTCCTGGAAATGCTCCTTGATATCTTGATTAGAATAATCCTTGTTTGTCAGCTGGTCTTGTACCTTCTGACGAATTTCTGTGAGGTGATTTTCCGTTGGGATAACCTTTATCAAGATGCCGTCTTTGGATAAAACGCGACGAAATTCTCCATAGTTGGCAGGTGAGAAGATATCAAGCAGGATATCCATGCTAGCGTCTTTTATAGGAAGACGAGCTAAGTCACCAACGAACCAATTGACTGCCCAGTTGGGTTCGCTCTTGGCAGCGATTTGGACGGAATCTTTGGAAATATCAAAGGCATAGAAGGTTTTGTCAGGATGACTTTCTTGGAGTTTGCGAGAATAGAAACCTTCGCCACAACCGATATCTAAGACTGTGGTGCTAGTTTCTGAACTGGCTAGCAAGTCAGATACAGCCTCTAAGATAGCCTGATAAAAGCCAGCTTCTAGGATTTGTTGGCGGTTTTGAAAGTTTTCCTTGTCGTAGTTAGCAGATTGCTTGATTTGAGGTGCCAGATTGACATAGCCAAATTTTGCCAGGTCAAAAGAATGACGGTTGCAGCACTTGAGACTAGTCTCTAGAAGAGTCAGATTTTCTTGACAGATCGAACAGGCAAAGGCAGTCGCAGAAGCAAAACGCTGAAGTTTGGGTTTGAGATTTGTATTCATAGTTTAAGTCTAGCAAAAAAAGGACTGGATGGCAAATGCCCCCAGTCTTCTTTTTAATATGTAAGAACGAAATATTTCTTCTTCCCGCGACGGATAACAGTCAGTTCGTTCTCTAACTTATCAGCGTCACTCAAGATATAGTCAAGGTCTTGGATGCGGTTACCGTTGACGTAGATAGCTCCGTTTTGGACGTCTTCACGGGCTTGGCGTTTTGAGTTAACCACACCAGATGCCACGAGGAGTTCCACGATATTGTGGTTTTCGTCTGCTTGTACTTGGTAGTTTGGTACTCCACGAAGTCCTTGTTTGAGTTCTTTGACAGAAAGGTTCTTGATGTTTCCTGCAAAGAGTTGCTCAGTGATGTTGAGGGCTTCTTTGTAAGCTTCTTCACCGTGAACAAGTGTTACGACTTCACGAGCCAAGACTTTTTGAGCCAAGCGTTCGTGTGGAGCTGCTTCAAACTGTTTGCGGATGTCTTCAATCTCATCAAGTGACAAGAAAGTAAAGATTTTCAAGAAGCGAACAGCGTCAGCGTCCATAACGTTCATCCAGAATTGGTACATTTCGTATGGAGAAGTCTTTTCAGGATTGAGCCAGACGGCGTTTCCTTCTGATTTACCAAATTTCTTACCAGTTGCATCTGTGATCAATGGAACAGTGATTACGTGGCCAGTCTTGTCAGCCTTACGACGAAGCAATTCAGTACCAGCTGTCATATTTCCCCACTGGTCAGAACCACCGATTTGAAGCGTTACGTTATGGTCTTGGTTAAGAACGAAGAAGTCGTAACCTTGCATGATTTGGTAGGCAAACTCAGTGTATGAAATTCCTGTTTCAATCCGTTTTTTAACAGACTCTTTGCTCATCATGTAGTTGACAGTGAAGTATTTTCCGATATCACGGAGGAAGTCAATGAAGCTGATGCTGCCAAACCAGTCGTAGTTGTTGACCATGACAGCCTTGTTTTCGCCATTTTCAAAGTTAAGAAAACGAGAAAGTTGTCCTTGGATAGACTTGACCCAGCCATCTACTGTGTCTTTTGTTTGGAGACTACGTTCAGCATCTTTGAAGGACGGATCTCCGATGAGACCTGTAGCACCGCCAACAAGCGCATAAGGTTTGTGACCTGCTAGCTGCAAGCGACGACTTGTCAAGATTGCGACAAGGTGGCCTAGGTGAAGGCTGTCAGCAGTTGGATCATAGCCAGTATAATAAGAAACTTGACCTTCTTCTAGGGCTTTACGCAAAGCTTCTTCATCAGTCGTTTGAAAAATCAAACCACGCTCTTTTAGCTCATCAAAAATGTGCATGTGTCTTTTCTCCTTTATAAAATATTGTTTCTACCTATTGTATCACAAACTTGAGCAATAGCCTAGTAGAATAGGGAAGAAAGTAGCTATTTTATTGAAAGTTTACCTTTTATGGTATAATAGATAGAGTGAGGAAATCCATGCAAAATCAATTAAATGAATTAAAACGAAAAATGCTGGAATTTTTCCAGCGAGTAAAATCAAAAATAAATCATAGAAAATCAGAGAAAGTCTCAGAAGTGAAAAAGTCGGATGGGACAGGTGGGAAAGTTCTGGCTATCCTAGGTAGCATTTTAGTTGCTATTAAGGGAATTTTGAATACTCTCTTTATTCTAGGCTTTATCGGTGGGCTTTTTGGTGCTGGTGTAGCTCTTGGTTATGGAGTTGCTTTGTTTGACAAGGCCAAGGTTCCCCAATCGGAGGACTTGGTTAAGCAGGTTAAAAATATTTCTTCCATCTCAGAAATTGTTTATGCAGATGGGAGTGTCATTGCTTCTATCGAGAGCGACCTACTGCGAACTTCTGTTTCATCTGAGGAAATATCGGACAATCTCAAAAAGGCTATCGTTGCTACTGAGGATGAACATTTTCTTGAACATAACGGGGTTGTGCCAAAAGCTGTGATTCGGGCGACTTTGGGAACTTTTGCAGGTTTGGGCTCATCTAGCGGGGGCTCGACCTTGACCCAACAGTTAATCAAGCAACAAGTGGTCGGAGATGCTCCGACTTTGGCTCGTAAGGCTACAGAAATTGTTGATGCCCTTGCCTTGGAACGTAGCATGAGTAAGGATGAAATCTTGACGACTTATCTCAATGTTGCTCCCTTTGGTCGAAATCATAAAGGGCAGAATATTGCAGGTGCCCAGCAAGCTGCTGAAGGGATTTTTGGTATCGATGCCAAAAAGTTGAGTATTCCCCAAGCTGCCTTCCTAGCAGGTTTGCCACAGAGTCCGATTACTTATTCTCCTTATGAAAATACTGGAGAGTTAAAGAGTGATGAAGACTTAGAACTTGGTTTGAAGCGGGCCAAGGATGTTCTCTACAACATGTACCGTACGGGTGCTCTGACTCAGGAAGAATACGATCAGTACAAGGATTATAATCTCAAACAAGACTTCTTGCCATCAGGAACTGTCAATGTTGTTTCGAGGGATTATCTCTACTTTACAGCTATGGCTGAAGCGACAGACCGTATGTATGATTATTTAGTTCGACAGGACAATGTTTCGAGCCAAGAGTTGAAAAATGAAGCGATTCGAAAGGCTTATCATGAGAGAGCTGAGCAGGAATTAAGTAACGGCGGCTACAAAATCACGACAACGATTAATAAAAAAATCCATGCGGCCATGCAAAATGCAGTTGCTAACTATGGTCATTTGGTAGATGATTCGACTGGGCAGCCTGAAGTAGGGAATGTTTTGATGGACAATCAAACGGGGGCTGTTCTAGGTTTTGTTGGTGGTCGTAATTACCAGACTAATCAAAACAATCACGCCTTTGACACCAAGCGTTCGCCAGCCTCTACAACCAAGCCTTTGCTGGCCTACGGAATTGCCATTGACCAAGGTTTGATGGGAAGTGCTAGCATATTGTCAAATTATCCTACAAATTTTGCCAATGGTAGTCCGATTGTGCATGGTAGTAGTAAAGGCACAGATATGGTCAATTTGGGTGATGCTTTAAACTATTCATGGAATATTCCAGCCTATTGGACCTATCGCATGCTTCGTGAAAAAGGTGTCGATGTTAAGAGCTATATGGAAAAAATGGGTTACGAGATTCCAGAGTACGGTATCGAAAGTCTGCCTATGGGCGGTGGTATTGAAGTTACAGTCGCCCAGCATACCAATGGTTATCAAACAATTGCCAATAACGGTGTTTACCATCAGAAACATGTGATTTCTAAGATTGAATCATCTGATGGGACAGTAATCTATGAATTCCAAGACAAACCAGTTCAAGTGTACTCGAAGGCAACAGCAACGATTATGCAGAGTTTGCTTCGTGAGGTGATTTCATCTCGGATCACTTCAAGTTTCCAAACGGATTTGGCTTCTATCAATTCAAGCTTAGCTCGTGCAGACTGGATTGGTAAGACTGGTACAACCAACGAGGATGAAAATATGTGGCTCATGCTTTCGACACCAAGCTTGACTCTAGGTGGTTGGCTAGGCCACGATGACAACCACCCAATGGCTAAGGGGGCTGGGCATTATCGAAATGCCAAATATATGGCCCACTTGGTCAATGCTATCCAACAGGCTGAGCCTGGTGTTTGGGGCAATGAACGCTTTAATCTTGATTCTAGTGTGACTCAATCTCAGGTCCTCAGATCAACAGGGCAGAAACCTGGCAAAGTATCCGTTAATGGAAGAACAGTGGATCTTTCAGGTTCTACTGTAACGAGCTATTGGGCTACCAAGACGGGAGCTCCTACGACAAGCTATCACTTTGCTATTGGAGGAAGTGAAGCAGATTACCAAAACGCTTGGTCAAGTATTATTGGTAGTTTCTCATCTACACCAAGCTCAAGTAATACTTCAAGCAGTACATCAAGTTCATCATCTACACAATCAGATAGCAGAAGATAGAACTATAAAATAGAAACCTCTCTTTTTCAAGTGTAAAATAAAAATCTTAAATAACGGTCTTGAATCTCGTTAAGTGAGAAGCAAGGCCGTTATTATGCTCTTAAAGACAAAAGCTATTATAAAAATTGTTAGTAAAATGTCTAATATATATTGCAACCTAGATAATATTGCAGAGATTATTCGTAATTTTAGTATAGAAATTTACTGAAAGTGCAATTGTTTTGGATGTCCTAGTGTTTCAATGATACAGAAGAATATTCTCCATCTATCAGTAATATCGTCTCTGTTTAATCGTTTTATGTTAATCGAAAGTTCTTCTGCAGTAGTGAAGTTTCTCTTTGTTAAGAATGAAAGCATACTAGCTTCTGCTTTTTATCTGCATTGCTTTACTGGTAAATAAAAAAGTTAAAAAAATCACAAAAAAACTTGAACAAACAAATGAAAAGGCTTACAATTGTATTGAAAATAGTACAAATAAAAAAACGGAGGATTGCTTTATGAGAGCCTATACTTATGTTAAACCAGGACTTGCTTCTTTTGTTGATGTAGATAAACCAGTTATTCGCAAGTCAACAGACGCTATTGTGCGTATCGTAAAAACCACTATTTGTGGAACAGACCTCCATATTATCAAAGGGGATGTTCCCGCTTGTCAAAGTGGTACCATTCTTGGTCACGAAGGGATTGGGATTGTTGAAGAAGTTGGAGAAGGAGTTTCGAACTTCAAAAAAGGCGACAAGGTCTTGATTTCTTGTGTCTGTGCCTGTGGTAAATGCTACTACTGTAAAAAAGGGATTTATGCCCACTGTGAAGACGAAGGAGGCTGGATTTTCGGTCACTTGATTGATGGTATGCAGGCTGAATATCTACGTGTCCCTCATGCAGATAACACTCTTTACCACACTCCAGAAGATTTGTCAGATGAAGCCTTGGTTATGCTATCAGACATTCTACCGACTGGATATGAAATTGGTGTCTTGAAAGGGAAAGTAGAACCTGGTTGCAGCGTAGCCATTATTGGTTCAGGTCCAGTTGGTTTAGCAGCTCTTTTGACAGCTCAATTCTATTCACCAGCCAAATTGATTATGGTGGACTTAGACGATAACCGTTTGGAAACTGCCCTATCATTTGGTGCGACTCATAAGGTTAATTCTTTAGACCCTGAAAAAGCCATTAAAGAAATTTATGATTTGACAGATGGTCGTGGTGTGGATGTTGCTATCGAAGCTGTTGGTATTCCTGCAACATTTGATTTCTGTCAAAAGATTATCGGTGTAGACGGAACAGTTGCCAACTGTGGTGTGCATGGTAAACCAGTTGAATTCGACTTGGATAAACTTTGGATTCGCAACATCAATGTAACAACTGGTTTGGTATCTACAAATACAACTCCACAATTGTTGAAAGCACTTGAAAGTCATAAGATTGAACCAGAAAAATTGGTAACTCACTATTTCAAACTTAGTGAAATTGAAAAAGCCTATGAAGTCTTCAGTAAGGCAGCAGACCACCATGCGATTAAGGTCATTATCGAAAATGATATTTCAGAAGCTTAGGAAACGAAAAATTTTTATCACATAAGCAAATAGAAATTCAGTCATCATCAGATGGCTGGATTTTTTATCTTGAAATTAAGAAATGAGCATATTTCTTTTCTTGTCTGGCGGAATTAGTTATAATATACGGTACAAAGGAATGTATGAAGATGTATCGTGTTATAGAAATGTATGGAGATTTTGAACCTTGGTGGTTCTTAGAAGGTTGGGAAGAAGATATTGTAGCTAGTAAGAAATTTGACCAGTATTATGATGCTCTCAAATACTATAAAACTTGCTGGTTTAGATTGGAACAAGAATCCCCTCTTTATAAAAGTAGAAGTGACTTGATGACCATTTTCTGGGATCCAGAAGACCAACGCTGGTGTGATGAATGTGACGAGTATTTACAACAATACCATTCTTTGGCTCTTTTGCAGGACGAGCAGGTTATTCCAGATGAAAAACTACGCCCAGGCTATGAAAAACAAACAGGTAAGGAAAGGCATCGTTCTTGCCGTATGAAATTAAATTAGAGAAAAAGTAACTTTTTGGAGTTGCTTTTTTTATTTTTCCAACTCTTTGCGAATAGTATAGGTGAGGAGGTAAGTATGGTTCAAGAAATTGCACAAGAAATCATTCGTTCGGCTCGGAAAAAAGGGGCGCAAGACATTTATTTTGTCCCCAAGTTAGACGCCTATGAGCTTCATATGAGGGTAGGAGACGAGCGCTGTAAAATCGATTCTTATGATTTTGAAAAGTTTGCGGCTGTCATCAGTCACTTTAAGTTTGTGGCGGGTATGAATGTTGGAGAAAAGCGACGTAGTCAACTTGGTTCCTGTGATTATGCCTATGACCAGAAGATGGCGTCCTTACGTCTATCTACTGTAGGTGATTATCGAGGACATGAGAGTTTAGTGATTCGCTTGTTGCATGATGAGGAGCAGGATTTGCATTTTTGGTTTCAGGATATTGATGAATTGGGCAAGCAGTACAGGCAACGTGGTCTCTATCTCTTTGCTGGTCCAGTCGGAAGTGGCAAAACAACCCTGATGCACGAATTAGCTAAGTCCCTTTTTAAGGGGAAACAAGTCATGTCCATCGAAGATCCTGTAGAAATCAAGCAGGACGACATGCTCCAGTTGCAGTTGAACGAAGCAATCGGACTAACCTATGAAAATCTCATCAAACTTTCCCTACGTCATCGTCCTGATCTCTTGATTATCGGAGAAATTCGGGATAGAGAGACGGCGCGTGCAGTGGTTAGAGCCAGTCTGACAGGGGCGACAGTCTTTTCAACTATTCACGCCAAGAGTATCAGAGGTGTTTATGAACGCCTGCTGGAGTTGGGTGTGAGTGAGGAGGAATTGGCAGTCGTTCTACAAGGAGTATGCTATCAAAGATTAATCGGGGGAGGAGGAATCGTTGACTTTGCAAACAAAGACTATCAAGCACACCAGCCAACTAGCTGGAATGAACAGATTGACCAACTTCTTAAAAATGGACATATCACAAGTCATCAGGCTGAAACAGAAAAAATTAGCTACAGCTAAGCAAAAAAATATCATTACCTTGTTTAACAATCTCTTTTCCAGCGGTTTTCATCTGGTGGAGACTATCTCCTTTTTAGATAGGAGTGCTTTGTTGGACAAGCAGTGTGTGACCCAGATGCGCACGGGCTTGTCTCAGGGGAAATCATTCTCAGAAATGATGGAAAGTTTGGGATTTTCAAGTGCCATTGTCACGCAGTTATCTCTAGCTGAGGTTCATGGAAATCTCCATCTGAGTTTGGGAAAGATAGAAGAATATCTAGACAATCTAGCCAAGGTCAAGAAAAAATTAATTGAAGTAGCGACCTATCCTTTGATTTTGCTGGGATTTCTTCTCTTAATTATGTTGGGACTACGTAACTACTTGCTACCACAACTGGATAGTAGCAATATTGCCACCCATATTATCGGCAATCTGCCACAAATCTTTCTAGGCATGGTAGGGTTTGTTTCCGTACTTGCCTTTTTAGCAGTAACTTTCTATAAAAGAAGTTCTAAGATGCGCGTCTTTTCTATCTTAGCACGCCTTCCCTTTCTTGGAATCTTTGTGCAGACCTATTTGACAGCCTATTATGCGCGTGAATGGGGGAATATGATTTCGCAGGGAATGGAGCTGACGCAGATTTTTCAGATGATGCAGGAACAAGGTTCCCAGCTCTTTAAAGAAATCGGTCAAGACTTAGCTCAAGCTCTCCAAAATGGTCGTGAGTTTTCTCAAACTATAGGAACCTATCCTTTCTTTAGGAGGGAATTGAGTCTCATCATCGAGTATGGGGAAGTCAAGTCCAAGCTGGGGAGTGAGTTGGAAATCTATGCGGAAAAGACTTGGGAAGCCTTTTTTACCCGAGTCAATCGCACCATGAATTTGGTGCAGCCAATGGTTTTTATCTTTGTGGCCCTGATTATCGTTTTACTTTATGCGGCAATGCTCATGCCCATGTATCAAAATATGGAGGTAAATTTTTAACATGAAAAAAATGATGACATTCTTGAAAAAAGCGAAAGTGAAGGCTTTTACGCTTGTGGAAATGTTGGTGGTCTTGCTGATTATCAGCGTACTTCTCTTGCTCTTTGTACCTAATCTGACCAAGCAAAAAGAAGTAGTCAATGACAAAGGAAAAGCTGCTGTTGTGAAGGTGGTAGAAAGCCAGGCAGAGCTTTATAGCTTGGATAAAAATGAAGATGCTAGCCTAAGCAAGTTACAAGCAGATGGGCGTATTACTCCTGAACAGGCTAAAGCATATAATGAATACTATACTAAAAACGGAGGAGCAAATCGTAAAGTCAATGATTAAGGCCTTTACCATGCTGGAAAGCCTCTTGGTTTTGGGACTTGTGAGTATCCTTGCCTTGGGCTTATCCGGTTCTGTCCAATCCACTTTTGCGGCGGTAGAGGAGCAGATTTTCTTTATGGAGTTTGAAGAACTCTATCGGGAAACCCAAAAACGCAGTGTAGCCAGCCAGCAAAAGACTAGTCTAAACTTGAATGGGCAGACGATTAGCAATGGTAGTCAAAAGTTGACAGTTCCTAAAGGAATTCAGGCACCATCGGGACAAAGTATTACATTTGACCGAGCTGGGGGCAATTCGTCCCTGGCTAAGGTTGAATTTCAGACTAGTAAAGGAGCGATTCGTTATCAATTATATCTAGGAAATGGAAAAATTAAACGCATTCAGGAAACAAAAAATTAGGGCAGTGATTTTACTGGAAGCAGTAGTTGCTCTAGCTATCTTTGCCAGCATTGCGACCCTCCTTTTGGGACAAGTTCAAAAAAATAGGCAAGAAGAAGCAAAAATCTTGCAAAAGGAAGAAGTCTTGCGGGTAACTAAGATGGCTCTGCAGACAGGTCAAAATCATGTAAACATCAACGGAGTTGAGATTCAGGTGTTTTCTAGTGAAAAAGGATTGGAGGTTTACCATGGTTCAGAACAGTTGTTGGCGATCAAAGAGCCATAAAGTCAAGGCTTTCACCTTGTTGGAATCCTTGATTGCCCTCATTGTCATCAGTGGAAGCTTACTCCTCTTTCAAGCCATGAGTCAGCTCCTCATTTCAGAAGTTCGCTATCAGCAGCAAAGTGAGCAAAAAGAGTGGCTCTTATTTGTGGACCAGTTGGAGGTAGAATTAGATCGTTCGCAGTTCGAAAAAGTGGAGGGCAATCGCCTCTATATGAAGCAGGATGGCAAGGATATCGCTATAGGTAAGTCAAAATCGGATGATTTTCGGAAAACCGATGCCAGTGGACGAGGCTATCAGCCTATGGTTTATGGGCTCAAATCCGCACAGATTACAGAGGAGAATCAAGTGGTGCGTTTTCGTTTCCAATTCCAAAAAGGCTTAGAAAGGGAGTTCATCTATCGTGTGGAAAAAGAAGAAAGTTAAGGCAGGTGTTCTCCTCTATGCAGTCACCATGGCAGCTATCTTTAGTCTTTTGTTACAATTTTACTTGAACCGACAGGTCGCCCACTATCAAGACTATGCTTTGAATAAAGAAAAGTTGGTTGCTTTTGCTATGGCCAAACGAACGAAAGATAAGGTTGAGCAAGAAAGTGGGGAACAGGCCTTTAATCTGGGTCAGGTGAGCTATCAAAATAAGAAAACAAGCTTGGTGACAAGGGTTCGTACGCCTAAGAGTCAATATGAGTTCATCTTTCCTTCAGTCAAAATAAAAGAAGAGAAAACGGATAAAAAGGAAAAGTTAGTGACTGATTCAAGTGAAAAAGCGGAGAAGAAAAAATCAGAAGAGAAGCTTGAAAAGAAAGAGAATTCCTAGTCAATTCAGCTACTTTGTGCTAAACTAAAAGCATGAAACACGATTTTAACCACAAAGCAGAAACTTTTGATTCGCCCAAAAACATCTTCCTCGCAAATTTGGTTTGTCAGGCGGTCGAGAAACAAATTGATCTTCTATCAGACAAAGAAATTCTGGATTTCGGTGGAGGAACGGGTCTATTAACCTTGCCTCTGGCCAAACAAGCCAAGTCTGTAACATTGGTGGATATTTCGGAGAAAATGCTGGAGCAAGCTCGTTTGAAAGCGGAACAGCAAGACATCAAGAATATCCAGTTTTTGGAGCAAGATTTACTGGAAAAACCCTTGGAGCAAGAGTTTGACCTCATTGTTGTTTGTCGAGTTCTTCACCATATGCCTGATTTGGATGCGGCTCTTTCACTGTTTCATCAACATTTGAAGGAAGACGGACAACTCCTACTTGCTGATTTTACCAAGACAGAGGCTAATCATCATGGATTTGATTTAGCTGAACTGGAAAAACAGCTAATTGAGCATGGCTTTTCATCTGTGCATAGTCAGATCCTCTATAGCGCTGAAGACCTGTTTCAAGGAAATTATTCAGAACTCTTTTTAACAGTAGCCCAAAAATCACTCGCCTAGTCAGGGAGTGATTTTTCTATAAGGATGGAAAAAAGAAGGGAAATTTGATAAGATAGGAATATGGATTTTGAAAAAATTGAACAAGCTTATACGTATTTACTAGAGAATGTCCAAGTTATCCAAAGTGATTTGGCAACCAACTTTTATGACGCCTTGGTGGAGCAAAACAGCATCTATTTGGATGGTGAGACTGAGTTAGAGCAGGTCAAGGAGAACAATCAGGCCCTTAAACGCTTAGCACTACGCAAAGAAGAATGGCTCAAGACCTATCAATTTCTCTTGATGAAGGCTGGGCAGACAGAACCCCTACAGGCCAATCACCAGTTTACACCAGATGCCATTGCTTTACTTTTGGTGTTTATTGTGGAAGAGCTGTTTAAAGAGGAGGAAATCACTATCCTCGAAATGGGTTCTGGCATGGGAATTCTGGGAGCTACTTTCTTGACCTCGCTTGATAAAAAGGTGGATTACTTGGGAATGGAAGTGGATGATTTGCTGATTGATCTGGCAGCTAGCATGGCAGATGTAATTGGTTTGCAGGCTGGCTTTGTCCAAGGAGATGCCGTTCGTCCACAAATGCTCAAAGAAAGCGATGTGGTCATCAGCGACTTGCCTGTCGGCTATTATCCTGATGATGCCGTTGCGTCGCGCCATCAAGTTGCTTCTAGCCAAGAACATACTTACGCCCATCACTTGCTCATGGAACAAGGTCTAAAGTATCTCAAGTCAGACGGATACGCTATTTTTCTCGCTCCGAGTGATTTGTTGACCAGTCCTCAAAGTAACTTGTTGAAAGGCTGGTTGAAAGAAGAGGCAAGTCTGGTTGCCATGATTAGTCTGCCTGAAAATCTCTTTGCTAGCGCCAAACAATCTAAGACTATTTTTATCCTACAGAAGAAAAGTGAAATAGCAGTAGAGCCTTTTGTTTATCTACTTGCTAGCCTGCAAGATGCAAGTGTTTTAATGAAATTTAAAGAAAATTTTCAAAAATGGACTCAAGGTACTGAAATATAAAATAGATTTTGTTATAATAGATGAAAACGCTTAAAAAGGGGTATCATATTATGACAAAAACAATTGCAATCAATGCGGGAAGTTCAAGTTTGAAATGGCAGTTATACTTAATGCCAGAAGAAAAAGTATTGGCGAAAGGTTTGATTGAACGTATCGGTTTGAAAGATTCAATTTCAACTGTAAAATTTGACGGCCGTTCTGAACAACAAATTTTGGATATCGAAAATCACACACAAGCTGTTAAAATCTTATTGGATGACTTGATTCGTTTCGATATTATCAAGGCTTATGATGAGATTACAGGTGTTGGTCACCGTGTTGTTGCAGGTGGAGAATATTTCAAAGAATCAACGGTTGTTGAGGGAGATGTTTTAGAAAAAGTTGAAGAGTTGAGTTTGTTGGCTCCTCTCCACAATCCAGCCAATGCAGCAGGTGTTCGTGCCTTCAAGGAATTGTTGCCAGACATTACCAGTGTAGTTGTTTTTGATACTTCATTCCACACAACTATGCCAGAGAAAGCTTATCGCTATCCTCTACCAACAAAATATTATACAGAAAACAAGGTTCGTAAATATGGTGCCCACGGTACAAGTCACCAGTTTGTAGCAGGAGAAGCTGCAAAACTCTTGGGCCGTCCATTAGAAGACTTGAAATTGATTACTTGCCACATCGGTAATGGTGCTTCTATTACAGCAGTTAAGGGCGGTCAATCTGTCGATACTTCAATGGGATTCACTCCACTTGGTGGTGTGATGATGGGAACTCGTACAGGGGATATTGACCCAGCTATCATTCCTTACTTAATGCAATATACAGAGGACTTTAACACGCCTGAAGACATTAGTCACGTTCTTAATCGTGAATCAGGACTGATGGGGGTTTCAGGTAAATCTAGTGATATGCGTGATGTGATTGCTGCTATGGAAGAAGGGGATCATGATGCCACTTTAGCCTATGAAATGTATGTTGATCGTATCCAAAAACATATCGGTCAATACCTTGCAGTCTTAAATGGAGCAGATGCTATTATCTTCACAGCAGGTATTGGTGAAAATGCTGCAAATGTGCGTGAAGATGTTATCTCAGGTATCTCTTGGTTTGGTTGTGATGTTGACCCAGAAAAGAACGTCTTTGGTGTGACAGGAGACATCTCAACAGAGGCAGCGAAGATCCGTGTATTGGTTATTCCAACAGATGAAGAGCTAGTTATTGCCCGTGACGTTGAACGCTTGAAAAAATAAGTAAAACTAGTAAAAATATTCCGTACAAGGAGTTGGGAAAGAGATTTTTCCAACTTCTTTTTATGGTGAAATTGTCCAAAACCTTGCTATGATTGGCTTTTTTGAAAAATATGGTATAATAGTAGTAATTTAATAGATGGAGTTGAGTTTTGAAGAAAAACTTTCGTGTAAAAAGAGAGAAAGATTTTAAGGCGATTTTCAAGGAGGGGACAAGTTTTGCCAATCGCAAGTTTGTTGTCTACCAACTAGAAAATCAGAAAAACCATTTTCGAGTTGGTCTATCAGTTAGCAAAAAACTGGGGAATGCCGTCACTAGAAATCAAATTAAGCGACGGATTCGGCATATTATCCAGAATGCAAAAGGGAGTCTGGTAGAAGATGTCGACTTTGTTGTCATTGCTCGAAAAGGAGTCGAAACCTTGGAATACGCAGAGATGGAGAAAAATCTACTCCACGTATTAAAATTATCAAAGATTTACCAGGAAGGAAATGGGAGTGAAAAAGAAACTACAGTTGACTAGTTTGCTAGGACTGTCTCTATTGATCATGACAGCCTGTGCGACTAATGGAACAACTAGTGATATTACAGCCGATTCGGCTGATTTTTGGAGTAAATTTGTTTACTTCTTTGCGGAAATTATTCGCTTTTTATCGTTTGATATCAGTATCGGAATGGGGATTATTCTCTTTACGGTCTTGATTCGTACAGTTCTCTTGCCAGTCTTTCAAGTGCAAATGGTGGCTTCTAGAAAAATGCAAGAAGCTCAGCCACGCATTAAGGCGCTTCGAGAACAATATCCGGGTCGAGATATGGAAAGCAGAACCAAGCTAGAGCAAGAAATGCGTAAAGTCTTTAAAGAAATGGGTGTCAGACAGTCAGATTCTCTTTGGCCGATTTTGATTCAGATGCCGGTTATCTTGGCCTTGTTCCAAGCTCTATCAAGAGTTGACTTTTTAAAGACAGGTCATTTCTTATGGATTAACCTTGGTGGTGTGGATACAACCCTTGTTCTTCCGATTTTAGCAGCTGTATTCACCTTTTTAAGTACTTGGCTGTCTAATAAAGCCTTGTCTGAGCGTAATGGCGCTACGACTGCGATGATGTATGGGATTCCAGTCTTGATTTTTATCTTTGCAGTTTATGCGCCAGGTGGAGTCGCCCTATACTGGACAGTGTCCAATGCTTATCAAGTCTTGCAAACCTATTTCTTGAACAATCCATTCAAGATCATCGCAGAGCGCGAGGCTGTAGCTCAGGCGCAGAAAGATTTGGAAAATAGAAAAAGAAAAGCCAAGAAAAAGGCTCAGAAAACGAAATAATAAGGAGGAATCTGGTAATGGTAGTATTTACAGGTTCAACTGTTGAGGAAGCAATCCAGAAAGGATTGAAAGAATTAGATATTCCAAGAATGAAAGCTCACATCAAAGTCATTTCTCGTGAAAAAAATGGATTTTTTGGTTTATTTGGTAAAAAACCAGCCCAGGTTGACATTGAAGCCATTAGTGAAACAACTGTCATTAAGGCAAATCAACAAGCTGTTAAGGGTGTTCCTAAAGAAATCAATGAACAAAATGAACCAGTTAAAACAGTCAGTGAAGCGACCGTTGATTTGGGGCATGTTGTAGAAGCAATTAAAAAGATTGAAGAAGAAGGCCAAGGGGTTTCTGATGAAGTCAAGGCTGAAATCTTGAAAAATGAAAAACATGCTAGCACCATCTTAGAAGAAACTGGGCACATTGAGATTTTAAATGAATTACAGCTTGAAGAAGCTGGCCTCGAAGAAGCAGAAACTTCTATTGTTGAGAGCCAAGCTGAACAAACTGAAAGTCAAGAATTAGAAGATTTGGGCTTAAAGGTGGAACCCAGCTTTGATATTGAACAAGTAGCTACGGAAGTAACGACTTATGTTCAGACGATTATTGATGATATGGATGTCGAAGCGACGATTTCAAATGACTATAACCGTCGTAGCATCAATCTACAAATTGATACCAATGAGCCAGGTCGCATTATCGGCTACCATGGTAAAGTCTTGAAGGCCTTGCAACTGTTGGCTCAAAATTATCTTTATAACCGTTATTCAAGAACCTTCTACATCACAATCAATGTCAATGATTATGTTGAACACCGTGCAGAAGTCTTGCAGACCTATGCGCAAAAATTGGCGACTCGTGTTTTAGAAGAAGGCCGCAGTCATCAAACGGATCCAATGTCAAATAGCGAACGTAAGATTATCCATCGTATTATTTCACGTATGGATGGCGTGACTAGTTACTCTGAAGGTGACGAGCCAAATCGCTATGTCGTTGTAGATACAGAATAAGTAAAATCAGGTTTATCCTGATTTTTTGCTAGTTAGAAGAGGTTAAACGGATGTTAAATGAGATAAGAAACTATCTAGACTTTGCAGGTTTGCAGTACCGTAATCCTGATAAAGCAGGAGAAGAGCGAGAGAAAATGCTGGAATTACGCCACAAAGGTCAAGAGGCACGAAAAGCTTTTACAGAACTGGCCAAAGCCTTTCAAGCAAGCCATCCAGAATGGCAACTCCAACAGACTAGCCAGTGGATGAATCAAGCGCAACGTCTGCGACCACATTTCTGGGTCTATCTACAGAGAGACGGACAAGTGACAGAACCTATGATGGCTTTACGTTTATATGGAAGTCCTTCAGATTTTGGAGTATCACTAGAAGTCAGTTTCATCGAGCGCAAGAAAGATGAGCAAACTCTAGGCAAGCAGGCTAAGGTCCTAGAAGTTCCAGCGGTAGAAGGAATCTATTATCTAGTCTACTATAATGGTCAAAGTCAAAGATGGGAGGCGAACGAAGAAAATCGTCAGATCTTAATTGAGAAGATAGGCAGCCAAGAAATCCGAAAAGTGTTAGTTAAAGCAGATGTTTCTATCATAGAAAATCAATCATTAGAAGTGATTTTAGAAAAATTAGAAGAAGCTTATGAACGCTTACTTCCATACTATCAGGCGACTAGAGGATAGCAAATAGAATACTGATTTACGTCGAATTGTTTAATTGCTATTCTATGTATTTTTTCATATAATAGTAAAATAGAATGTGGGGTTCAATCATCACCTCAAATAGAAAGGAAATTCTATGTCAAATCTATCTGTTAATGCAATTCGTTTCCTGGGTATTGACGCCATCAATAAAGCCAACTCAGGTCACCCAGGTGTGGTTATGGGAGCGGCTCCGATGGCTTACAGCCTCTTTACAAAACAACTTCGTATCAATCCAGCTCAACCAAACTGGATTAACCGTGACCGTTTTATTCTTTCAGCTGGTCATGGTTCAATGCTTCTATATGCCCTTCTTCACCTTTCTGGTTTTGAAGATGTCAGCATGGATGAGATCAAGAGCTTCCGCCAATGGGGTTCAAAAACACCAGGTCACCCAGAATTTGGCCATACAGCCGGAATTGATGCTACGACAGGTCCTCTAGGACAAGGGATTTCAACTGCCACTGGTTTTGCCCAAGCAGAACGTTTCTTGGCAGCCAAATATAATCGCGAAGGCTATAATATCTTTGACCACTATACTTATGTTATCTGTGGAGACGGAGATTTGATGGAAGGTGTCTCAAGCGAGGCAGCTTCATACGCAGGCTTGCAAAAACTAGACAAGTTGGTTGTTCTTTATGATTCAAATGACATCAACTTGGATGGTGAGACAAAGGATTCCTTTACAGAAAGTGTTCGTGACCGTTACAATGCCTACGGTTGGCATACTGCCTTGGTTGAAGATGGAACAGACTTGGAAGCTATCCATGCTGCTATCGAAACAGCTAAAGCTTCAGGCAAACCATCTTTGATTGAAGTGAAGACGGTTATTGGATACGGTTCTCCAAACAAACAAGGAACTAATGCCGTACATGGGGCTCCTCTTGGAGCAGATGAAACTGCAGCAACTCGTCAGGCCCTTGGTTGGGACTACGAACCATTTGAAATTCCAGAACAAGTTTATGCTGATTTCAAAGAACATGTTGCAGACCGTGGTGCATCAGCTTATCAAGCTTGGACAAAATTAGTTGCAGATTATAAAGAAGCTCACCCAGAACTAGCTGCAGAAGTAGAAGCCATCATCGACGGACGTGATCCAGTTGAAGTGACTCCAGCGGACTTCCCTGCTTTAGAAAATGGCTTCTCTCAAGCAACTCGTAATTCAAGCCAAGATGCTTTGAACGTTGTAGCTGCTAAGTTGCCAACCTTCTTGGGTGGATCAGCGGACCTTGCTCACTCAAACATGACTTATATCAAAACTGACGGACTTCAAGACGATGCCAATCGCTTGAACCGTAACATTCAGTTTGGTGTTCGTGAATTTGCAATGGGAACGATCTTGAACGGGATGGCTCTTCATGGTGGTCTTCGTGTATACGGTGGAACTTTCTTCGTCTTCTCAGACTATGTGAAGGCAGCTGTTCGCTTGTCAGCCTTGCAAGGACTTCCTGTGACTTATGTCTTTACCCATGATTCAATCGCAGTTGGGGAAGATGGCCCAACGCATGAACCAGTTGAGCACTTGGCAGGTCTTCGTGCTATGCCAAATCTCAATGTTTTTCGTCCAGCAGATGCGCGTGAAACGCAAGCAGCTTGGTACCTTGCAGTGACAAGTGAGAAAACACCAACTGCCCTTGTCTTGACACGTCAAAACTTGACTGTTGAAGAGGGAACAGACTTCGACAAGGTTGCTAAAGGTGCTTATGTTGTCTATGAAAATGCAGCCGACTTTGATACTATCTTGATTGCGACAGGTTCAGAAGTCAATCTAGCTGTCTCAGCTGCTAAAGAATTAGCTAGTCAAGGTGCAAAAGTCCGCGTAGTCAGCATGCCTTCTACAGATGTCTTTGATAAACAAGATGCAGCTTACAAAGAAGAAATCCTACCAAATGCAGTTCGCCGTCGTGTTGCAGTCGAAATGGGTGCAACTCAAAACTGGTACAAATACGTTGGTCTTGATGGTGCCGTTCTAGGTATTGATACCTTCGGAGCCTCTGCCCCAGCACCAAAAGTATTGGCAGAATATGGCTTTACTGTAGAAAATCTTGTAAAAGTTGTTCAAAATTTGAAATAATCCTAAAAATCAGGGCG
Source organism: Streptococcus gwangjuensis (assembly GCF_028156745.1). Taxonomy (GTDB): domain Bacteria; phylum Bacillota; class Bacilli; order Lactobacillales; family Streptococcaceae; genus Streptococcus; species Streptococcus gwangjuense_A. The sequence continues at coordinate 100,149 of NZ_JAODJG010000039.1, read as the reverse complement.
CAAGCTCTGGTTTTTCTTATTAGAAAAGCAAGGTACAATCTTGTAAAAGTAGCTGAAATTTGATATAGTAGTCCTATGTAAAAGACAAAGGAGAAGAGAATGAATCCAAATTATACATTTTTAATCATGCTAGCCCTTATGGTGGGTTTGATGTTCTTTACGCAACGCTCTCAAAAGAAACAAGCACAAAAGCGTATGGAAAGCTTGAATAAACTACAAAAAGGCTATGAAGTGATTACAATCGGTGGGCTTTACGGAACAGTCGATGAAGTAGATACGGAGAAGGGAACAATTGTTCTTGACGTAGATGGAGTTTACTTGACTTTTGAACTAGCTGCTATCAAGACCGTATTACCACTTAAAGAAACAGCTTCACTAGAAGGCGCAATTGAAAAATAAGACGGGATTACGAACTCCCGTTTTTCTATAAAAGAAAGGAAATGGGATGAAAAAACTAGTCTTTGTCTGTCTAGGAAATATTTGCCGTAGTCCTATGGCCGAGTTTGTTATGAAATCAATGACAGATAACTACGAAATCCAAAGTCGAGCAACTTCCTCTTGGGAACATGGCAATCCGATTCATAAGGGGACTCAGGGAGTTTTTCAAGAGTATGATATTCCTTATGACAAAGCCAAAACATCGCTTCAGATTAGTAAGGAAGATTTTGAAGCCTTTGATTATATTATCGGCATGGATGCTTCAAATGTTTCTGACTTACGTCAGATGTGTCCAGCAGACTGTCAAGATAAGATTTACTCATTCGCATCTGAAAGTGTCCCAGATCCTTGGTATACAGGTGATTTTGAGGAAACTTATCAGCGTGTTCAAGAGGGATGTCAAACTTGGCTAGAACGTTTAGAAAAGGAGAGTGAAGGTGGAAAATCTTAAGAATTTTTACGAGAAGTATCGTGTCTATCTGACTCGTCAACGTTTAGAGCTTTTGGCAGTAGTTGCCATTGTTTTCTGTGCTGTACTCGTCTTTTTTCTAAATATTCCTGGAAAAGGTGTTCTAAAACTGGATAATGGAACGATTATTTACGACGGCAGTCTTGTCCGTGGTAAAATGAATGGGCAAGGTACCATTACCTTCCAAAATGGGGACCAATATACAGGTGGTTTCAGCAATGGAGCCTTCAATGGAAAAGGTACCTTTCAATCTAAAGAAGGCTGGACCTACGAAGGTGATTTTGTAAATGGTCAGGCTGAAGGAAAAGGAAAACTAACAACAGAACAAGAAGTTGTTTATGAAGGGACTTTTAAACAAGGCGTTTTTCAACAAAAATAAAGCCTCCTTATCAAAGGAGGTATTGTTAGCATCTAAAAGTAAGCGCTTACTAGAAAATCTATCTCTTTCCAAGCCCCTCTTCCAAGTAAGTTTGTGAAATAAAAAATATTTGAAATTAATTTCACAAACTCTAAAGAAAAAGCTTGTGGAGAAAAGATAATGAGAAAAACTTCACAATAAACCAAAAATTCTTTGTGAAATGTTTATGAAACTGTTTACAAAGTTGAAATAATGCGTTATAATAAACTTGTGAAAAAATTAACAAGGATATCGATCCTTGAAAGCTATGGAGGAAAATATGGCTGATAAAAAAACTGTGACACCAGAAGAAAAGAAACTCGCTGCTGAAAAGCATGTCGATGGCTTGGTGCAAAAAGCTTTAGTTGCTCTTGAGGAAATGCGTAAACTCGACCAAGAACAGGTCGACTACATCGTAGCTAAAGCGTCAGTGGCAGCTTTGGATGCCCACGGAGAATTGGCTCTACATGCCTATGAAGAAACAGGACGTGGTGTATTTGAAGACAAAGCAACTAAGAACTTGTTTGCTTGTGAACACGTAGTAAACAACATGCGTCACACTAAAACAGTTGGCGTTATCGAAGAAGACGATGTAACAGGATTGACTCTTATCGCTGAACCAGTTGGCGTTGTTTGTGGTATCACTCCAACAACAAACCCAACATCAACAGCAATCTTTAAGGCATTGATTTCATTGAAGACACGTAATCCAATTGTCTTTGCCTTCCACCCATCAGCTCAAGAATCATCAGCTCACGCAGCTCAAATTGTTCGTGATGCTGCGATTAAAGCAGGTGCTCCTGAAAACTGTGTACAGTGGATTACTGAACCATCTATGGAAGCAACTAGTGCGCTTATGAACCACGAAGGTGTTGCAACAATCCTTGCAACAGGTGGTAATGCCATGGTTAAAGCTGCATACTCATGTGGTAAACCAGCTCTTGGGGTAGGTGCCGGAAACGTTCCAGCTTATGTTGAAAAATCAGCAAACATCCGTCAAGCTGCACACGATATTGTCATGTCTAAATCATTTGACAACGGTATGGTCTGTGCATCTGAACAAGCAGTTATCATTGATAAAGAAATTTACGATGAATTTGTAGCAGAGTTCAAATCTTATCACACTTACTTTGTAAACAAAAAAGAAAAAGCACTTCTCGAAGAATTCTGCTTCGGCGTCAAAGCAAACAGTAAAAACTGTGCTGGTGCAAAATTGAACGCTGACATCGTTGGTAAACCAGCAACTTGGATTGCAGAGCAAGCAGGATTTACAGTTCCAGAAGGAACAAACATTCTTGCTGCAGAATGTAAAGAAGTTGGTGAAAATGAGCCATTGACTCGTGAAAAATTATCACCAGTTATTGCAGTTTTGAAATCTGAAAGCCGTGAAGATGGTATTACTAAGGCTCGTCAAATGGTTGAATTTAACGGTCTTGGACACTCAGCAGCTATCCACACAGCTGACGAAGAATTGACTAAAGAATTTGGTAAAGCTGTTAAAGCTATTCGTGTTATCTGTAACTCACCTTCTACTTTCGGTGGTATCGGGGACGTTTACAATGCCTTCTTGCCATCATTGACACTCGGATGTGGTTCTTACGGACGCAACTCAGTTGGGGATAACGTTAGTGCCATTAACCTCTTGAATATCAAAAAAGTCGGAAGACGGAGAAATAACATGCAATGGATGAAACTTCCTTCAAAAACATACTTTGAACGTGATTCAATTCAATACCTTCAAAAATGTCGTGACGTTGAACGTGTCATGATCGTTACTGACCACGCCATGGTAGAGCTTGGTTTCCTTGATCGTATCATCGAACAACTTGATCTTCGTCGCAATAAGGTTGTTTACCAAATCTTTGCTGATGTAGAACCAGATCCAGATATTACAACTGTAAACCGTGGTACTGAGATTATGCGTGCCTTCAAACCAGATACAATCATTGCTCTCGGTGGTGGATCTCCAATGGATGCTGCTAAAGTAATGTGGCTCTTCTACGAACAACCAGAAGTGGACTTCCGTGACCTTGTTCAAAAATTCATGGATATCCGTAAACGTGCCTTCAAATTCCCATTGCTTGGTAAGAAGACTAAATTCATCGCTATCCCAACTACATCTGGTACAGGATCTGAAGTAACTCCATTTGCCGTTATCTCTGATAAAGCAAACAACCGTAAATACCCAATCGCTGACTACTCATTGACACCAACTGTGGCAATCGTAGATCCTGCTTTGGTATTGACAGTTCCTGGATTTGTTGCTGCGGACACTGGTATGGACGTATTGACCCACGCGACTGAAGCTTACGTATCACAAATGGCTAGCGACTACACTGATGGTCTTGCACTTCAAGCGATCAAACTTGTATTCGAAAACCTTGAAAGCTCAGTTAAGAACGCAGACTTCCATTCACGCGAGAAAATGCATAACGCTTCAACAATCGCTGGTATGGCCTTTGCCAATGCCTTCCTAGGTATTTCTCACTCAATGGCTCATAAGATTGGTGCGCAATTCCACACAATCCACGGTCGTACAAATGCTATCTTGCTTCCATACGTCATCCGCTACAACGGTACACGTCCAGCTAAGACAGCAACATGGCCTAAGTACAACTACTACCGTGCAGATGAAAAATACCAAGATATCGCACGTATGCTTGGCCTTCCAGCTTCTACTCCAGAAGAAGGTGTGGAATCTTACGCAAAAGCTGTCTACGAACTTGGTGAGCGCGTAGGTATCCAAATGAACTTCAAAGCACAAGGAATTGATGAAAAAGAATGGAAAGAACATTCTCGTGAATTGGCCTTCCTTGCTTACGAAGACCAATGTTCACCAGCTAACCCACGCCTTCCAATGGTTGATCATATGCAAGAAATCATCGAAGATTCTTACTATGGTTACAAAGAAAGACCAGGACGCCGCAAATAATTAATTATCAGCCAGAGGCAGGAGGAATCCTGTCTCTTTTTTGTAATTCTTTTTGGAAAATGGTATAATAATCGCATATATTTATTTGAAAATCAAAGCTTTGATAATCGTGCGAGGGAGAAATCTAAGAGATGAATGATCTAGGGGAAAAGGTAAGACTTCTTAGAGAAGAGAAAGGACTTAGTCGCCCAGTATTTTGTGGGGATGAATCCGAATTATCAGTGCGTCAGTTGGTGAGAATCGAAAAAGGAGAATTTCGTCCTACGATAAAAACACTAGAATATATAGCGAATAGGCTAGGCATTCCATCTTATGTCTTGATGCCAGACTATAAGGAATTACCGAAACGTTACCAAGAATTAAAATACTTTCTTCTTCATCATCCTGACTATGGAGACAAGGAGTTGCAGGAGCAGAAGGAAGAATATTTTGATGAGATTTTTGAATGTTTTTATGATGATTTGCCACGTGATGAGAAAGTGCTAGTGGATTGTCTTCAAGCTATAGATGCAGTGAGAATGTCTAGTAATTCCTTATATGGAAGCAGTGTGATTGAGGACAGTCTTCAAGACTTACTATCCAGAGATGTATATAGGGCTGAGGAATTGTTGAAATTGAGACTGTATTTTCTTTGTCAGTTAATGGATGGTTTAAACGAGGGTGAGATAAAAAAGTCTGAGCATGAAACCATTCTTTATTTTCATGACAAATTAAGTTCTCAGGTTGATAAGATAGAGTTCGATTGTTTGGACTTACTTAGAGACTCCTTGTTAGCCTCTTTAACTTGTATAGAGATTATGGGGTTGATTCATTATTTTAAGAGGGCAGTCGAGACCTTAAATAAAATAGGGCAAAAAACACGAGATTTTCAAAAACAACCGATTGTCTTGATGGTGGAGTGGAAATATTATATTCAGACGGATTATGATACAGCCAAACAAAAGTATGAAGAAGCAAAAATGATGGCGAGGATGTTTGGCAATGAGAAGTTAATCGTTAGTTTAGATAATGAATGGGCCGAGGATATAGAAAGATATCGTTAAAGAGTTTATAGGAGTGACATTTCTGTCATTGGAGAAATGTCGCTTTTTTGTTAAAATGAATTTTACTTGATATACATCCAGAAGCAAACTAGGGAATAGAGAGGAAGTTCTAAGTAGTAGGCTTAAAGGGTAAATCAGCGCTGATGTAGCTTGAAGGATTTTCTATAATTATGATGTATGACGATAACAGTTTTAAATAAGGGGGAAAGAATGTTCATTTTATCCATTAAAAATATTTCAAAGTTTTACACTTTGGACGGTAAACATCAAGAGCAGGCTTTAAAGAATATAAATCTGCAAATCGCAAAAGGTAAAATTACAGCGATTTACGGGCCGTCAGGCTGTGGCAAAACCAGTCTACTAAACATCATCAGCGGTTTAGACAGACAATATGAAGGAGTTTTAGAATTTAAAGGGGAATCCCTCCGTGACTTATCAGAGATTGAACTAACTCAATTTCGTAAAGATAAGATTGGATTTGTGTTTCAAAACTTTAACCTCATTCCTCATCAATCTGTCTTGGACAATGTCAAGCTACCTCTCTATGTCAAAGATTTATCTGATAGGGAGATGACAATGATTGCAAAGGAGCAATTAAGTAACTTGGGCATGGAGCCTTTTATTGCTAAAAATGTTAAACAGCTTTCTGGTGGGCAAAAGCAACGCGTAGCAATCGCGCGTGCACTGGTAAATCAGCCAGATATGATTGTAGCAGATGAGCCAACGGGTTCGCTGGATTCTCAATCCCAAGAAATGGTATTGGAAGTATTTAAAAATTTAGCCCAAACAGGGAAAACAGTACTGATTGTAACCCATAATCCAGAGGTTGCCGAATATGCAGATGTGATTATCAAAATGAAGGATGGTGAAGTCGTTGAAGAAGTCACAAAATAAAGGATTATCATTGAAAAATAAATTCAAACTTTCTTTAAATAACTTTATGGAAAGAAAGTGGCGTAACCTATTGATTGCGCTAGCAACCTCAATCGGTTTTGTAGGAGTCTTAATTTCTTTCGGCTTGGGAAATGCATTGATTTCGATGATTGATGAAAATACGAATGGAGGTCAAATCCCTTCTCAAGTTCAGATTGCTTTAAACACAAAAAATGTTGGACGAGGCTTTTTGAACCAAGATGATAAGAACTATATCACGGATACAGTTGGGAAAGAAGCTATTAAATATTTGGAGAGTCCTTTTGGGATGACCATGTCAAATATTACTATAGATGGGCAAGAAATGGATCTGAGTCAAACGATGCCTTCTTATGCTCAAGTAGTGAGTCTCTATGAGGATACAAGTATCTCTGTTAGTAGTAATGAGACGGACAAAGTGTTGGCTGGATCCCTCTATACTGATACAAATGAACAGGGATTAACGATTCCAAACAGCTTACTAAAAAATTGGAATGAACAGACAGGAAACAATCTGACAGCTACTGATCTTATTGGCAAACCAGTCTCAGCCAGCATTGTTGAAAATGCTGCCGAAGCTAGCAAAACTGCTCAATTTCAAACGAAGATTGTACGTGTAATCAATGATGAAGATGACATGGAGGACAGCAACAGTTTCATGCCGTCTAATCAAATGGAAACGATTTTGAAAGAAGCTGGATTTACAAAAGCTGTATCTTATTTTATCTTGGAACTAAAAGATCCGTCACAGACAAAAGTGGTAACAGAAGAATTACAGAAAAATAAGAAGTATACTGTTCTTTCTCAACAGAAGGTTCTTGATATTGTGATTACCTTTATTCGTGTCATTCAGGGATTGTTGATTGTGCTTTCATCACAAGCTATTGTGGTAGCAGCGGTCATGATTGGTATCATTATTTACATCAATATCATGCAACGTTCTAAGGAAATAGGTGTCATGAAGGCAGTTGGTTATCAAAATCGTGATGTCAAAGGAATTTTTATTTACGAGGCTATCTGGATTGTAGGAATCGCCTTGCTGCTGGCCTTTTTGGTCGCACAAGGGGTGGGAAGTTTGGCGAATGCGGTTGTAAATCACTTTTACCCATCCATCACTAAGGTTTTTGAATTAAACCTTCTCTCTATATTTGGAACTTTAATTTTTGCTTTATTACTTGGGTATATTTCAGCCTACTTCCCTGCTCGTAAAATTAGTAAAATGGACCCTGTAGAGTCGCTACGATATGAATAGTAAGGGAGTTCTTGATTTACAGACTTAAAAAGAAACTAACAGAGAAAAACAATGCCCGTACTTGCAATTCAACTCAAATAGTTATATAATAGGTTTGTTGAAAGGTGATTTGTAGTGATTCAAGTTACTCTTTTCACAATAAAAATTTCATGATTTTCATAAGGAGGAAATCACTAATGGTAGTTAAAGTTGGTATTAACGGTTTCGGACGTATCGGTCGTCTTGCTTTCCGTCGTATCCAAAACGTAGAAGGTGTTGAAGTTACACGCATCAACGACCTTACAGATCCAGTTATGCTTGCACACTTGTTGAAATACGACACAACTCAAGGTCGTTTCGACGGTACTGTTGAAGTTAAAGAAGGTGGATTCGAAGTTAACGGTAAATTCGTTAAAGTTTCTGCTGAACGTGATCCAGAGCAAATCGACTGGGCTACTGACGGTGTAGAAATCGTTCTTGAAGCTACTGGTTTCTTTGCTAAGAAAGAAGCAGCTGAAAAACACCTTAAAGGTGGAGCTAAAAAAGTTGTTATCACTGCTCCTGGTGGAAATGACGTTAAAACAGTTGTATTCAACACTAACCACGATGTTCTTGACGGTACTGAAACAGTTATCTCAGGTGCTTCATGTACTACAAACTGCTTGGCTCCTATGGCTAAAGCTCTTCAAGACAACTTTGGTGTTGTTGAAGGATTGATGACTACTATCCACGCTTACACAGGTGACCAAATGATCCTTGACGGACCACACCGTGGTGGTGACCTTCGCCGTGCTCGCGCTGGTGCTGCAAACATCGTTCCTAACTCAACTGGTGCTGCTAAAGCTATCGGTCTTGTAATCCCAGAATTGAACGGTAAACTTGACGGATCTGCACAACGCGTTCCAACTCCAACTGGATCAGTTACTGAATTGGTAGCAGTTCTTGAAAAGAACGTTACTGTTGATGAAGTGAACGCAGCTATGAAAGCAGCTTCAAACGAATCATACGGTTACACAGAAGATCCAATCGTATCTTCAGATATCGTAGGTATGTCTTACGGTTCATTGTTTGACGCAACTCAAACTAAAGTTCTTGACGTTGACGGTAAACAATTGGTTAAAGTTGTATCATGGTACGACAACGAAATGTCATACACTGCACAACTTGTTCGTACTCTTGAATACTTCGCAAAAATCGCTAAATAATTCATGAGTCGATAAAAAGCAAGGCCTCTTGGTCTTGCTTTTCTTATATGGAAAAATGGATGACACAACAATCATCCATTCTTTTTTAATTCTTTTTCAAAAGTATCTGAAAGGGCAGTGAAGCTTAAATTCTCTAAAGTAAGTGGATGGGTAAAGGACAGACGAAAGGCGTGGAGCATAAGGCGACTTGTCTTTGATTTGCTATTATAGAGAGGGTCGCCCAAAATAGGGAAGTTATGATGCGAAAGGTGCACACGAATCTGATGAGTTCGGCCTGTCTTTAGTTTGCAACGAACCAAGGAAGTCTTGTTTGGGAATCGCTTTAATCTGCTGACATGTGTTTCAGCAGATTGCCCATTTTTTGTATCAACCACTCTTTTTCTGCGGTCATGACGGTCACGTCCGATTTTTTCTTTGAAGATAAGCTCTTTGTCGTTGATATTTCCATCAACTAGTGCCCAATATTCCCTAGAAATCTCTTTTCTTTCTAGTAAGCGATTGAGAATGGGCAGGATAAAAGGATTTTTGGCAAAGAGAACTAAACCACTGGTTTCCATGTCTAGACGATGAACGACATAGCAGGTTTGGCCAACGTAGGAACTGACATGGTTAAGAAGAGCAATTTCGTTTGGTTGATTACCGTGGGTTTTCATCTCTTCGGATTTGTTTACAATAATCAAGTGTTGGTCTTGATAAACTTCCTGAACTAAGTCTGGGTTGCCCCAAGGGATTTCTTTTTCGGGATAATCTTCCTTGTCAAAAGTTAACTGGCAAATATCTCCAGGATTCACCATCTCGTTCCAGCGAACTTCTCGCTGATTAATTAAAATATGTTTCTTGATTCTCAAAAAATGCCGGATTTTTCTAGGGATGAGGAGTTGTTCCTCTAGTAATTGCTTTACCGTCATTTGAGGTAGAGAGTCTGGTAATGTAAATGTGAATTTCATACAGATATTGTAACAAAAAAAGCCCTATTTGGATAGGAAATAGCTAAATTCTTGTCTTCCTATGATGAAGATGATAAAATAAACGCATGAAATTAGATAAATTGTTTGAGAAATTTCTTTCTCTTTTTAAAAAAGAAACAAGTGAATCGGAGGAATCTGGTTCTACGAGCTTACGTCGCTCTCGTAGTGATAGAAAAAAATTGGCCCAAGTAGGTCCGATTCGAAAATTCTGGCGTCGCTATCATCTAACAAAGATTGTCCTTATACTAGGTTTGAGTGCAGGCTTGCTAGTTGGAACCTATTTGTTTGCTGTAGCCAAGTCAACCAATGTCAATGATTTGCAAAACGCCTTGAAAACTCGAACTCTCATTTTTGACCGTGAAGAAAAAGAGGCTGGTGCCTTATCTGGTCAAAAGGGAACCTATGTTGAACTGACTGATATCAGTAAAAATTTGCAGAATGCCGTTATTGCGACAGAAGACCGTTCTTTCTATAAAAATGACGGGATTAACTATGGTCGTTTCTTCTTGGCTATTGTAACTGCTGGCCGTTCAGGTGGTGGTTCTACTATTACCCAACAGCTGGCTAAAAATGCCTATCTGTCGCAGGATCAAACTGTTGAGAGAAAAGCGAAAGAATTTTTCCTTGCCTTAGAATTAACAAAAAAATATAGTAAGGATCAAATTCTAACCATGTACCTTAACAACGCTTATTTTGGAAATGGTGTGTGGGGTGTAGAAGATGCGAGTAAAAAATACTTTGGAGTTTCTGCATCAGAAGTGAGCCTGGATCAAGCTGCGACTCTGGCAGGAATGCTAAAGGGGCCGGAACTGTATAATCCTTTGAATTCTGTAGAAGATTCTACTAATCGTCGCGATACTGTTTTGCAGAATATGGTTGCAGCAGGATATATTGATAAAAATCAAGAAACCGAAGCTATGGGAATTGATATGACTTCGCAATTACAAGATAAGTATGAAGGAAAAATCTCAGATTACCGCTATCCTTCTTATTTTGATGCGGTGGTTAATGAGGCTGTTTCCAAGTATAATCTAACAGAGGAAGAGATTGTCAACAATGGCTACCGCATTTACACAGAGCTGGACCAAAACTATCAAGCAAATATGCAGGTTGTCTATGAAAATACAGCTCTATTTCCGAGGGCAGAGGATGGAACATTTGCTCAATCAGGAAGTGTGGCTCTCGAACCGAAAACAGGTGGAGTTCGTGGAGTTGTCGGTCAGGTTGCTGGCAATGATAAAACTGGATTCCGGAATTTTAACTATGCAACTCAATCAAAACGTAGCCCGGGTTCTACAATTAAGCCTTTAGTTGTTTATACGCCTGCAGTTGAAGCGGGCTGGGCTTTGAATAAGCAGTTGGATAACCATACCATGCAGTACAACAGCTATAAGGTTGATAACTATGCAGGAATCAAAACGAGTCGAGAAGTTCCTATGTATCAAGCCTTGGCAGAATCGCTTAATCTACCTGCTGTTGCCACTGTTAATGATTTGGGTGTCGACAAAGCTTTTGAGGCGGGCGAAAAATTCGGACTCAACATGGAAAAGGTCGATCGTGTTCTTGGCGTCGCCTTGGGAAGCGGTGTCGAAACCAATCCTCTTCAAATGGCTCAAGCATATGCTGCCTTTGCAAATGAAGGTTTAATGCCGGAAGCTCATTTTATTAGTAGAATTGAAAATGCTAGTGGTCAGGTCATTGCGAGCCATAAAAATTCACAAAAACGGGTGATTGATAAGTCTGTAGCTGATAAGATGACCAGTATGATGTTGGGGACATTCACAAACGGAACCGGTATTAGTTCATCTCCTGCAGATTATGTAATGGCAGGAAAAACTGGAACAACTGAAGCAGTTTTCAATCCTGAATACACAAGCGACCAGTGGGTAATTGGTTATACTCCGGATGTAGTGATTAGTCACTGGCTTGGTTTCCCTACCACTGATGAAAGCCACTATCTAGCAGGATCTACTTCAAACGGTGCAGCCCATGTCTTTAGAAGCATTGCCAATACCATTTTACCTTATACGCCAGGAAGTACCTTTACAGTTGAAAATGCTTATAAGCAAAATGGAATTGCACCAGCCAATACAAGAAATCAAGTACAAAGTAATGAAGAAAATCAGGCGGATAATAGCCTTTCTGATATTAGAAGTCGTGCACAAAATCTGGTAGATGAGGCTAGCCGTGCTATCTCGGATGCTAAAATTAAGGAAAAGGCCCAAACGATATGGGATTCGGTAGTCAATCTATTTCGTTAAGATGCTTGTCAAAGCCTAGCTTTCTTGTTATAATAGATAAGATGGAGGCGTTATGGCACTAAAAAAAGCAAGCCTAGCTTGTGCGGTTTGTGGTTCGAGAAACTATTCAATCAAGATCAGCGGAAACCCTAAGCCGACACGACTAGAAGTAAATAAATTTTGTAAACATTGTGGTAAGTATACTACACACAGAGAAACGAGATAGGAGAGAGCGATGCGTTTTATTGGAGATATTTTTCGACTTCTTAAAGACACAACATGGCCAACTCGCAAGGAAAGCTGGAGAGATTTTCGTTCTATCATGGAATACACTGCTTTCTTTGTTGTGATTATTTATATTTTTGACAAGTTGATTGTTTCAGGTTTGATTCGATTTATTAACATTTTTTAGAAGAACTGTGGAGTTATTCCCGCTAAAAGTCTTCTATTATGAAAGGAAGTATCATGGATAGTTTTGATAAAGGATGGTTTGTCTTACAAACTTATTCTGGTTATGAAAATAAGGTAAAAGAAAATCTATTACAACGTGCACAAACCTACAATATGTTGGATAATATATTACGTGTTGAAATTCCAACACAAACAGTGCAAGTTGAAAAAAATGGAAAGAGAAAAGAAGTAGAAGAAAATCGTTTTCCAGGTTATGTTCTTGTGGAAATGGTGATGACAGATGAAGCTTGGTTTGTTGTTCGAAACACACCAAACGTTACAGGATTCGTCGGATCTCACGGAAATAGATCAAAACCAACTCCATTATTGGAACAAGAAATCCGTGATATCTTGGTTTCTATGGGACAAACTGTACAAGAGTTTGATATCGATGTTGAAGTTGGTCAAACTGTACGTATCATTGATGGTGCTTTTGCAGACTATACTGGTAAGATTACAGAGATTGATAACAATAAAGTGAAGATGATTATCTCTATGTTTGGTAATGACACAGTCGCAGAAGTAAACTTAAATCAAATTGCAGAATTATAACCCTGAGAGAGGCATGTCCTCTCTTTTTTTGTACAGTTGAGGTAGTGTAGAGAACAGAATGGATGAAATGAATCAAATTAGCTTCATTATTTGTTAGACTGTATCTAGAAAGGGGAACGTTATGTTTAAAGAATTGTATAAAGAAGTCCAGGGAATTGTATATAAGTGTAGAAATGAATACCATCTCCATTTATGGGAGTTATCGGATTGGGATCAAGAGGGAATGATTTGCTTGCATGAATTGCTTAGTAAAGAAGAAGGAATAGTAGAAGATATTCCTCGTTTACGTAAATACTTCAAAACCAAGTTTCGGAATCGAATTCTAGATTATATCCGTAAACAAGAAAGTCAAAAACGAAGATATGATAAAGAACCGTATGAAGAAGTAGGTGAGCTAAGTCATCGTATCAGTGAGGGAGGTCTGTGGCTAGATGATTATTATCTCTTTCATGAAACACTAAGAGATTATAGAAACAAACAAAGTAAAGAGCAACAAGAGGAGTTGGATCGTGTCTTAAGAAATGAACGATTCCGAGGTCGTCAAAGAGTATTAAGAGACTTACGTATTGTGCTTAAAGAGTTTGACATCCGTACACATTAGGAAGTCATACAAAAAAATAGAAAAAAGATAAAAAAGTAGTTGACAAAGTTTAAAAAGTGGGTATAATAGTAAGAGTTGAAAACAACTCTGGTCCGTTGGTCAAGGGGTTAAGACACCGCCTTT